>JAAYUP010000358.1 GCA_012517635.1 Candidatus Atribacter alterifermentans | reverse complement strand
TTTATATCTGGAAACGCTGCAATTATGATGACCGGAGGTTTTGGTGCAACACTTCTTACTCAACAAAATGTTCCTTTTAAATGGGATGTAGCTCCTCTTCCTCATTTTGAAGGGAAGCCTCAGAGTTCGCTTATTGTTACCGACGCCCTCGTTATGTTTAAGGATTCAAAAGCGAAAACTGAAGCTTCCAAATTTTTAGACTTTTTCTACTCTGACGAATGGCGATTGGAATTTGATAAGCTGGTTGGTTTCCCACCAGTGACCAAATCCCTTGCTGACAACGAGTTCTTCCAAACTCCAGTCTATAAAGTCATGGTTGAACAAATTGCTGGAGCGAAACCCTGGCCTTTGATGGCGGAATGGCCAGAATGCAACGATCTGATTTGGGATAACATAGAGGCCACCTTCCTTGGTCAGAAAACTCCACAACAAGCGATGGATGACGCAGCAGCCGCCATTGATGCCTTAAGAGGGTTCTAAATGTTTTTAAAAAGAGGGGGAGGGTTTATCTTCCCCCTCTTTTGATGCTTAAAATTTTTAGTGATCACTTTTTAGTGATCTAAAAAGGAGAAGATTATGAATCGGGCCGGAAAATTTTGGACCACAGAATCACGATTAGCCTATCTCCTCTTAATTCCTTCAGCAGTTTTTCTCATTGTTTTCATGTTTTATCCTATCTTCTACGTTTTTCTCATGTCTTTCTTTAAAGTTAATAAATTGGCAAATTTAACTGGTTTTTTTGGAATGGGGAATTATATTACACTTTTTAAACTTCCAGAGTTTTGGCAAATCATTATTCGTTCGTGTGTATGGACGGCTCTGGCAGTCGCTGCAAAAACGGTAATCGGTCTGATTATTGCTCTTTTATTAAACGTGGAATTTAAAGGAAGAAAATTAGCTCGAACTTTAATCATCATACCTTGGGCGAGCTCGATTCCAATCAGCGCCATGCTTTGGCAATGGACATATAACAACGACTTTGGATTATTAAATCATACTTTACGTTGGCTCGGATTAACTCCTCCTGTTTGGTTAGCTTATCCCCTTTCTGCATTTATGGCAAATTTATGGGTTGATATTTGGTGTGGAATCCCTTTTATGGCATTGGTTTTTCTGGCTGGATTACAAGCAATCCCCCAAGAATTGTATGAAGCAGCTGAGGTTGATGGGGCAACATCAGTTTCGAAGTTCAGGTTTGTTACACTGCCTCTTTTAAGTGGAGTTCTGACCGTTGCAACCCTGCTTTCCATCCTTTGGACCTTTAATGATTTTAATGTGATTTACATTTTGACCAAAGGAGGTCCCGCAAACTCAACCGACATCCTTATCACCTATATCTATAAGTATGCTTTTCAATACATTAAGTTTGGACCTTCAGCTGCCATGGCTGTTATTACCTTTGCAATTCTCCTCACTGTAAGTGTTATCTATGCCCGCAATTTCTTTCGAGAAGGAGCGCAATAAATAATGAATAGAAAAACCACCCATTATCTCGTTTATCCTGCGATAATATTTGTTCTTTTAGTTCTACTCTTTCCTTTTTTTGTTATGGTTTCAACTATGCTCAAACCCCTTGAAGAAGTTTATTCGAACCCGCCTCATTGGATTCCAAAAAATTTAACCTTTACTAATTTTAGTGATATTTGGTCGAAATACCCACTGATTGCTTATTTTAAAAATAGTTTCATCGTCGCTGTTGGGACTACAATTATAAATATGCTTTTATGCGTTCCAGCTGCTTATGCCCTTGCTCGATTGAGATTTATAGGAAAAAACTTTATGATGTATCTTTTTTTAGTGGTTCAAATGTTTTCTCCTATTATTGTAGTTATTTCGCTTTTTAAAATTGTTTCACGACTTGGTCTTTTGGATAATCTGCTTTCCTTAATCCTCACCAATGGAGTATTCACCTTAGCATTTGCTATTTGGTTATTAAGTGGCTATTTTCGAGGTATACCCAAAGCCATTGAAGAAGCAGCACTTATTGACGGATGCTCCCGCCTTCAAACCATAACTCGAATTCTCATTCCGATTGCCATGCCGGGATTAGTTACAACTATCATTTATACTTTTATTTCAGCATGGAATGAGTTTATGTTCGCTCTCACCTTTATTACCTCGATGGAAAAAAGACCATTAACCCTTGGTCTATATAATTTTATTGGTCGTTGGACCGTTCAATGGCAATATCTCATGGCAGCAGCATTTTTAGCTTTAATTCCAGTCGTTGTTTTATTTATGATTATTGAAAAAGAACTGATCCAAGGGCTTGCAGGTGGAGCTGTAAAAGGATAAAGAGGAGCTGAAAAAATACGGTAGAAATTACAGATCGGACCTTCAATTTTCAATGGCACATTACCGATCGCTGTAATCTTCGTTGCCATCATTGTTATCAATCAGAATATTCTCAAGGAGCAAGTCTGGATTTTTTGCTCTCCGTTGCCGATAAAATTATCAATGAATTAAAATCTCGAAATTATTCAACCTGTATGAATATAACTGGCGGAGAACCCTTACTAGATAGGCCGGTTCTTATTTCACTGCTCGACTTTCTAAATCAAAACCCGGTTGTTCAAGAACTCATGATCATTACGAATGGGTTGCTATTAAACGAAGACTACCTTCTTGACCTGGAAAAATTTTCAAAATTAAGTACCATAAAACTTTCACTGGAAGGAGCTACTTCCCAAAGTAATGATCCTATACGAGGCAGAGGCACTTATGAAGCTATTCTACAGAAAATAAAGCTTATTCAATTCCATCGTCGATTTAAGACTGTTGTTATGTTTACACTTCAAAAAATGAATCTTCCCGAATTAGAATTAATGTTATCTTTAGGCGAAGAACTCAATCTTGACGGATTAATATTGGAAAGATTCATTCCGGAAGGGCAGGGAAGAGGTTTAAAAAATTTAGTTTTAGACAAATATGACTGGGAAAGTCTTTTAAAGAAACTGATCCAATACTTTGAACTTGATGTTGCCCCTGAAGATCTTCTTCCTTATAAAGCTTTTTGGATTCAATTTTATCCAGAGCTGGATATCTTAGGAGCAGCTTGTAATCTCAACGAAGCGCTTTGCATTATGCCTGATGGTATACTTTATCCATGTCGACGTTTTATCTTTCCCTTAGGAAATATTCTTCAAGGGGGAATATGGACGGTTCTCGAAAAATCCCAGCTCCTGCAAACCGTAACCGATCATTCTTATCTCAAAGGGAAATGTCATTCTTGTTTTCTCGAAGATTGCTATGGTTGTCGAGCCCTTGCTTATTCACTGTATCGTGATCCTTATGCTAATGATTATCAATGTTTCTTAAAATAGCTCGCATATTATTTGAAGAGAAAATATCATGATTGTATCGATATAATTTGAGATTTTTTATGTTCATATTTCTTGTTATCTTTATTCTCTTCCATCTGGTTAAATTATAAAATCCTAATACAATAAGTAGTAATTCAATACCTCACTGAACAAATAACTAAGATTCATAATCTTTGATAACAGGCTTATTTTCATATTTTCACGATTATTTATTAATTATTATATATCTCTAATATCAATTTTCTGATATAAATACATAATTTAATATTGACAGATGAAAATATTTATTCTAATCTGTTTACTAAATCTTAAAGGAATGAGGTATACTGAATTGGCTCAAAACAAACCACCCCTTATAATTAAAGTTAAAAGTAATTATTCTTCGTTTACCCCATCTTTGAAAAAAGTGGCAGATTATTTATTTACTCATTTTGAAGACTTTACCCATATGACAATAAATGAAGTTGCCAAGCAAAGTGGAGTCAGTGAATCAACATTAACCCGTTTTTCTCAAAAGATAAATATGAAGAATTTCCAAGCTTTAAAAATTCAATTAGCTCATGAATTGGGAGGAGTTGAAGAAGATAAGGAATTGGTCTATGGAGAAATCCGATTCCAAGACAACATTGATACAATTATTCAAAAAATTTATTTAGCTCAAGAAGAAGTTTCTAAAAGCACCCTTCAGCAAATTGATAGAAATATCATTGAAAAAATCGCTTCTAAAGCTGTTGAAGCACGCAATATTATTATCTTCTGTAGTGGGAAATCCACCATTGCTGGAATGAGTTTTTTTAATCGTCTCACTCGTTTGAATATAAATTGTAAGCTCTTTACCGACCTCCCTCTCATGATGGTAACCGCCGCACACTCTGGTCCAGAAGATTTGGTCATCATCGTTTCAAACTCCGGAACCAATCCATCCCTGATAATGGCAGCTGAAAAAGCAAAAGAAAACAAAGCCGTTATTGTAACCATTACGAGTTATGAATCCTCACCGCTCGCCAGGCTTGCTGATTATTGTATTCTTACGGCTGCTTGCGAAGAATCGGGATTCTTTGGTGAATCCACTGTTTCCCGAGTTGCTCAGCTCCTGGTGACCGATATTCTTTATGCAACTATTGTAGTGAAATATGGACCCCCTGCCCTTCAACTCCTACAAAAAAGTACTGAAGTACTTCAAAAAATGGGACGGGAAAAGTAATAAGAATTTTCATTATATATTCGCTGATGAATAATTAGATAAGCGCAAAATAGACTTGACGCATTGGTTTCCGACGGTTAACATAGGGAAAGGAAATTTAAACAAAGGAGGAGATCAAAGGGGTTTATTATTAGTTTAAAAAATTTCCTCATGTTAACCGTTATTTTATTTATGATTCGATCTGTATATATAAATGAATCTGTGAGACCTGTCGCATCGAAATTCGATAAATAATTCACAAAAAACATCATTCATGACTGCTTTTTGCGACAAGGGGGAATTATGAGAGTTATTGCGGTTGCCAATCAAAAAGGTGGGGTTGCCAAGACAACAACATGTATCAATTTAGGAGCTTCGCTGGCTTACCATGCCCGAAGGGTTCTCATTATTGACATGGACCCGCAAGCTCATTCCACGCTTGGATTGGGATTTGAGCCAAATGAATTTGAAAAAACAATTTTAAATGTGCTCGAACCCATTCGGAGTCCCTTTCATTTGGAACTGAATGATGTTATTATTCCTACCAAAACTCCCAATCTTTATATCGCTCCATCCAATATTGATTTAGCTGGTGAAGAATACCGCTTAATCGATAAATTAGGTCGTGAAGATTTTTTAAATTCCGGTATCCAACGTGCAAAACCACAATTTGATTATATCTTAATTGATTGCCCGCCATCATTAGGAATTTTAACCATTAATTCTCTAAAAGCATGTCGTGAGGTTATTGTTACTATTCAACCTCATTATTTTGCCCTACGCGGCATCCAGGAATTTGTTGAAACAGTTGATATAATGAGGGAAAGCTTGAAACATAACCCGGAAGTCTACGTCTTAATCACCATAGCCGACATCCGGACCAATTTGTATCGTGAAGTCATGAACGAAATAGATGAATATTTTGGAGATCGAACTTTTAAAACGATTATCCACAAAAACATTACTATTGCTGAAGCCTCAAGTCATGGCGTTCCAGCTATCGAGTACGAACCGGAATCCAGTGGAGCACAAGATTATCTTTCACTTGCGAAAGAGGTGATTGAACTTGAAAAAGAAAAGCCTGAAAAGGGGCTTTTCCGAAAGAATAGACTTCAAACGTGAGCTCATTCGTGATACAACGAAAAATTTTGATGTCGATGAAAGCACCACACCACCATCTACACCGACAGAAGAAAAAACTCTTGTTCCTCCCAAAATCGTAAAAAAGGCAAACCCATCCAAATCAAAAAAAGATGAAGCAGCTGAACGGATAGCAATCATCAAAGTAATCGGAATTGGAGGAGGGGGGAATAATGCAGTAAACCAAATGGCTGAATCGGGCTTGGAAGGTGTTGATTTAGTGGCTGTTAATACTGACATTCAGTCTTTAAAAAAATCTTTAGCGAGCGAAAAATTGCAAATAGGTATGAATACCACTCGCGGATTGGGAACAGGTGGTAATCCTCGCATTGGTGAAGAAGCTGCCCGTCAAGATAAGGAAAAAATTGTTGACCTTATCAATGGTTCAGAATTAGTTTTTATAACTGCCTGTTTGGGAGGAGGCACCGGCACTGGAGCGAGTCCGGTTATTGCTCAGATTGCCAAAGAAGCTGGGGCTCTCACCATTGGCGTCGTCACCAAACCTTTTCAATTCGAAGGAAATAAGAGAAAAACCCAAGCTGAAGCTGGTATTGAAGCTCTACGAAATACTGTTGATGCTCTTATTGTTATTCCAAATGATCGTTTGATGCAAGTAGCGAAAAAAGATACCTCTTTCCAAGAAGCATTTAAATCAGCAGATTATATTCTTTATCAGGCAGTTAAAGGTATAACTGATTTGATATCGTCTGCTCAGGATATAAACTTGGACCTTGCTGATTTACGAACTGTTTTAACCGGAGCGGGGACAGTATTAATTGGTATTGGGCATGGTCGAGGAAGAGAAAAAGCGAAACATGCAGCTGAAGAAGCAATTTATAGTCCACTGTTGGAAATTTCCATTAAAGGTGCCCGATCAATTCTACTCAACATCACCAGCGGACCAGATATGACTCTCCACGAAGTAACTGAAATCACCGATATTGTTAGAAATGCTGCCGGTATTGAATCGGATATTTTATTTGGAAACAAAGTCGATGAAACGTTGACCAATGAAGTTTCAGTAACCGTTATAGCAACACGTTTTGAAAAAGAGGAAGAAGAAATTTTATCTTCGGAGGTCGAGGAAAACATTGAAAGTAGAATTGTGATTGAAGACGACCTCGATATGCCAGCTTTTCTCCGTGAATCACAAAGGAGATCACCAACCCCTTTACCAGAAGAACGAACTCGCACTGATGAAATATTATCATTTTTTAGAAAGCAAAGGAGAGAATAAATATGGCTTTTATTTATAATCGTGAAATGACTCGAGAAGAAATATTAAAACGAGTTGGAGACATATCCCAAATTGGAGGAGTTATTCTATCAGAATTACAGGATGGGCCAGAACGGGGAAATCGCACTGCTCAAATTATTACAGGAGGAGGTCTTCACTATACGGTTTTGTTAGATAGAGGAATGGATTTAGCCTGGACCTGGTATAAGGGAATAGCGATTTCCTGGAGATCATCAACCCAAGCCATAGCTCCATATTACTTTGAACCGGCTGATTTTGGATGGCTTAGGGGATTTCATGGTGGTCTTATGAATACCTGTGGGTTAACCTATTGTGGTGCACCAGTTCATGACACAGCGACTGGGCAAAATTTAGGATTACATGGTCGGGCTTCTTATACATCAGCAAAAAACGTTTATGCTGATGGAGCCTGGCAGGGTGATGATTATCAGATGTGGGTCCAAGGTAAAATTCGGGAGGCATCAGTTTTTGGAGATAAATTGGTTCTTTACCGTAAAATTTGGAGCCGTCTCGGGGAAAAAACCATTAATGTTGAGGATGAGGTCGTGAATGAAGGTTGGTTAGAAAGTCCTTTTATGATTCTCTACCATATCAACGTTGGTTTTCCTTTACTTGATGAGGGGAGCAAGCTTTATATTCCAGCTGAAAATACGATTCCTCGAACCCCAGAAGCAAAAAAGGGACTCTCGGAATGGCATCTTTTCCATACTCCTCAAAAGAACTATTTTGAGCAAGTTTTCTTCCACACCCCAAAAGTTCTTCATGATGGTTATAGTGCGGCACTTTTGCATAATGAAAAATTGGCTTTAGGATTTTATGTGAAGTTCAAAAAAGAAGCGTTACCCTTCCTCTCTGAGTGGAAAATGATCGGTGAAGGGGAATATGTGCTCGGTATTGAACCGGGTAATTGTTTACCCGAGGGACGCCCCAAAGAAAGGGAAGCCGGTCGTTTGATAACCTTAAAACCAGGTGAGTCACGAAAAATGATTTTAGAAATAGGAATTATTGAAGGTGATAAGGAGATCGATCAATTTAGAAAATACATGGGGACATAGTAAATTGTCCGGTATAGATCATTGAATACAAAAAGTAGAAATTTATTACTTTTTTAATATAGTTTTTGGTTTCAAGAAAAGGAATAGTTTCGATGAAGGAATCTGGATTCGTCTGGTTCCCCCCTTTTATCCATTGATTTAATCTGCCCGGTCCCGCGTTGTAAGCGGCAATAGCCGGGCAGATTTTTTGGTTAAAATAATCCAATAGATACCTCAAGTAAGTGACTCCTAATTCAAGGTTAATTTCTGGTATCATGAGCAACGACTCGTTCCAATTGGTAAAATCGACCACCTGGTTCATTCCAGTTTCGATCATCCAGGCAGCTGTAGATGGCATCAGTTGCATCAAACCAACTGCCCCTACTGGTGATACGATGTCGAGTTCGAAAGCACTTTCTGCTTTAATAAGAGCAAGAACAAGATAAGGATCAATAGAATTCTTTTCACTTAAATTTTTAACAATTGAAAAGTAGTAATCTGGATATATTTTTTTCCACACATTTTTATACTCTTTAAAATTTGGATAGAGGTTTTGAAAATAAATAGCGTAATTTTGGCTTTTTCGATATTGCTGATTTCGGGCGTAAAACCGACTGAGTTCGAAATAAATTTCTGGGTGGTTCGGCATGAGCCTTTGTAAAGTCAAGAGTTCAGCTTCGGCATTGGTATTCAGGGAAAGATTGCTCAATATGAGGTAACGATTCCAATGAATCTTTTGATTCCCTGTAAAAATTTGGGTTTTGGTGATATATTCGTGAGGTGGAAAAAGCTCACGAGATGAAGGAAGATGTCGATTCATTTTATGAAGTTCCTGCCAGGCACGAACGTAGTAATAGTCAAATTCTTGGTTCTTAATGATTTCATCCAGATAGCGGCTGTTTTCTTCAGATCGATCGATATTATATTTCCAAAAAAGAGCTCGGTTTTTCTCATCAGGATAGTTTGAAAGCGAATCCAAAGCCAAATGAGCTGCGTTTAAATCACCTTTTTGATAAAGATACCAAAATTTTTCCCAAATTGGTTCGCTGTCATTAAGGTATTTCTCTCTTCTCCGATCTAAAGTATTGAGATAATTTTTTTCATCACCTAATGACCAATAACAAAAAGAAAGGTTCTTGAAGGTATTCAGAGTATAATCACTATCTGGAAACTGGTTTAAAAGGTTTTCATAGGCTATACTTGCCAGACTGTATTCACCACGCCGCTGATGGTAAACCCCAGTATAAAACCAACCGTCAGGATGATCCATGAGCATAGTATTTTGAATGAAAACATTTTGAATATCTGTTAAATTATCCTGACGTAAATATATTCTTAACCACAAAATCCAATATTCAAGAATTTCAGTTTGAAGGAGTGAATTGAAATTAATTTGTTGCAAAAATCTGATAGAGTCTGCAGTATATCCCAATTGAAAGAAAAAAGTCGCGACCTCTAACCTGGTTCTCATTGAAAAATCCTCGGGATTGATTTCATGAACGATAGGATTGATCAAATCGCGTGCTTGACGGCTGGTCATTGTTCGGTAAGAATAGTATATTTTTCTGATATGGAGAAGAGCCTCTAAAAAGTTCCTTTTTTCGATAAGAATTTTACTGATACCCAGGAGGGAATGAAGTCGTTCTGTTTCATCGTAAGCATAAGAAAGAGATTCTATATAATAATTTATCGCTTGATTATAGTTTTTTTCGATTCTGAATAGTTCAGCAATTTGCCAGGAAGATCGATAAAGCAAAATTGACAAGGTTGATAAAGATTGTAAATGATGATAGCTATCCTCTATTGAGTCAATCCTTTTTTGGGTTATGAGTGCATCAAGATAGAGCGACCAAAGGTGATCGGGGATACTCAGTTGACTATTTTTTTCTTCCTTTAATAAAAATTCATGAGCTCTCTTCATTTGACCAAGATTTATAAATGACTGGAGTTTAAGAAGTGCAATTTGATCAACAAAATGTTTTGCTTGTTCGGGGTATTTATCGATTTGATCGATAACCTTTTGGTAGTCTTTTTGGCGGTAGGAAGTGATCAACTCAGAAAGAAAGTCATTTTTCCCATCGATATTTCCAGTTGTTACCAATAGAAGAATTATGATGATAATCAAACCCATAAAGTTATAATTATTAGTTCTCATTTTCTCTCTCCGGATTTATGATAATATATATTAAACTAGCTTTTTTCAGTTCCTTCATCTCCATGCCTATAATTAATAGCAAAAATTTTAAGAACGAAAAACATTAATAGTCTTCTAAAAAAAGAATAGACAACCCTGAAAATTCCGGAATAAGTAAAAAGAAAACAAACAAAAAAGAGAAAGGCACATCCCCCTTCAATCCCCCCCATCTCCCAATGCGAAAATGGGAAATTAAAAAATGAAAATTTGGTTTTTATTTTCATATAGTATGACATAATGGGATGAGGATTTCTCCAGCTTTTATTTCAACTTTGTAAATTAAAATGACTTATAATTCTCACATTCAATAATATGTGAGTTTATAATCAAAAGCGGGTTAAATAAGTTTATTATTTAAGATTTTTTTACCTTGAGGGATGAGACCATGAGAAATATGGAAATAGCACAAATTCTGCGTAAAATAGGAATTCTTTTAGAAATAAAAGGTGAAAATCGTTTTCGGGTCTTCGCTTACCAGGAAGCTGCCAGGAAAATTGAAAATTGGCCAGAATCGATTGAGATACTTGCTGAAGAAGGAAAGTTGCGGGAGATACCTGGTATTGGTGAAGGATTAGCAGCTAAGATTGAAGAATATCTTCGCACCGGAAAAATAGAATTTCTGGAAGAATTAACCAAAGAAATTCCTCAGGAACTCATTCAACTTACTGAAATTCCCGGAGTTGGGCCAAAAATTGCTCGACAACTCTATAACGACTTAGGAATTGTAACCATTGAACAGTTGGAGCAAGCTATCCGGGAACATCGTCTTCAAAACCTCCCAGGGTTTGGTTTAAAAAGTGAAGAAAAAATAAGAAAGGGAATCGATACTATCAAGAAAAGTACCGGTAGGATGCTCCTTGGATATGCACTTCCATTGGCTGAAGAAGTCATTTCCCTTCTTCGTGAAAATACCCAAATCGAAAATCTGAGTACAGCTGGAAGTCTCCGACGCATGAAAGAAACCATCGGTGATATTGATATTCTGGCATCAACTGAAGATGCAGAGAGGATGATGGATACCTTTATTAAGCTTCCTATGGTGAAACAAATCATTGCACATGGAACAACCAAATCGAGTATTTTGACTTATGAGGGAGTACAAATTGATCTCCGAGTAGTTGATAATCAGTGCTTTGGTTCCGCACTTCAATATTTTACTGGTTCGAAAGAACATAACGTCAAGCTTCGGGAGTATGCACTCAAAAAAGGATATAAGATTAATGAATATGGAATTTATCGAATTGATAATGGTGAGAGAAGAGGTGGAGAAAAGGAAGAAGATATTTACCAGATATTAGGAATGGAATGGATTCCACCAGAGATGAGGGAAGATCAGGGTGAAATCGAAGCTGCCCTTCAAAAACGCTTACCAGTTTTAGTCGATATTAAAGATATTCAGGGAGACCTACACGTTCATTCTAACTGGAGTGATGGATTGGTTTCCATTGATGAAATAGCAAATGCCGCACTCAAAAAAGGATATCGATATATCGCTATCTGTGATCATACTCAGGGATTGGCAGTGGCTTCTGGCTTAACCCCCGAGGAAATTCAACAAAGAAGGAAAGAGATTGACCAATGGAACACCCATCACCCCGAAATTTTTATCCTGGAGGGAGTCGAGGCGAACATTTTAAGCGATGGATCAATCGATCTTCCAGACGAAGTACTTGCTCAACTTCCTGTGGTTGTTGCTGGTATTCACACTGGATTAAGCCAAACCACTGAAAAAATAAACCAACGCCTTGAAAAGGCATTTAAAAACCCCTACGTTCAGATTATTAGTCACCCTACCGGACGACTGATTAACAAACGAGATGCGAGTCAAGGTGATCTTGCTCTTCTTTTTAAAAATGCCCAACAAACAGCAACAGCTCTTGAAATCAATGCCCAACCGGAACGTTTAGACCTCAAAGATATCGATGCCCGACAAGCCAGCGAAAAATACAATATTAAATTAGTCATTTCTACCGATTCTCATGACCTTGCCTCATTAAATCTTATGCGTCTTGGTGTTGCTCAAGCCCGTCGGGCTTGGTTAACTCGTGATGATATTCTCAATACCCTTCATAAAGATCAACTCCTTCAAATTCTTTGGAAAAAGAGAGAGCGCCTTGTTATTTAGAAGTTTTGAACATTCTCTTTGAGAAAAAGAGGTGTTCCTCTTTCCAAACGAGGAGGAAGCTGTCGCTTGTGTTCGGTCCGCTCTATCATTCTTTGAATTTTGGCAATATCTTCAGGTTTTCCTAAGCCAAACTGAATATATTGGTCTAAAACTGTATAAGGAATCCCCATCTCCTTTTCATCGGTTTGACCTTCCCATAATCCTGCTGATGGTGCTTTTTCGATTATTGAAGTTGGAAGATCCAAATATTTTGCCAATTGTCTTATTTCGGTTTTCGTCAAATGGGCGAGGGGCATCAGGTCAACTCCTCCGTCCCCGAATTTGGTATAATATCCAACTGTTAATTCACTTTTATTGGTTGCTCCACAAACCAGGTAATTTTCCTTTTGAGCAAAATAGTAAAAGACCGACATTCTGATGCGAGGAATAATGTTGGCCAAGGGAAGAGGGAGAGGTTTCGAGTAGCTTTCACCAAAAAGATTGAGAAAGCAATCATATATACAATCAAGTGAAAAAATACGATAGGGAATAGCAAATTTTTCAGCTACTAATACGGCATCTTGTTGATCCTGGGGAAGACTATGACAAGGAAGGATAAGGCCGAGGGCATTTTCTGGAAATGCAATTTGAGTCAAAACTCCAACGACTGAAGAGTCAATACCACCACTTAAGCCAAAAACTAATCCTTTTGCATTGGCATTTTGAACCATTCTTTGTAACCAAGTGACAATTCGATCTCGTTCCTGACTCCAATTGTTCATATCTTTTCTCCTTCATTGACTTTTATTTCTCTGATACTGTATTATTTTGAAGCATATGTTGAATTCGTTTACTATCTGAATCGATGGAATTAAAAATTCACTAGACCATTTGTTTGTTGTATATTATACCAAGATAAATAACTATTGAGATTTTAATTGTTCGACATGATTTATTCGTAAAAAAGATGAAGATTCAGTTCTTAAGGGAGCGATGGATATGGGAAAAACCATTGCAGAAAAAATTTTTGAACGAAAAACCGGGTATTCAGTAAAAGCCGGGGATTTGGTTATTGCTAAAATTGATATGGCAATGGGCCAAGATGGAACGACCCCTTTAGCAATCCAGTCATTCGAGGAGATGGGTGGGAAAAAAGTATTTGATCCATCTCGGGTAGTATTC
>JAAYUP010000357.1 GCA_012517635.1 Candidatus Atribacter alterifermentans | reverse complement strand
TGGTTTTCAACGGTTTGTCTATCACTGCTTACTCGAATGTAACCGAAATTCATAATGGCTCCTTTTTTCTGTTTTTTTAATTTCTCAATTAAAAAACCTTTATAAAAAAGGAGCATTTTTATTGAGCAACACAAATCTATTACCGGTTTTAAAACCAAGCAAAGCTGGGCCATTTTGCGAGATATTGAGCAGCGTATTAAAGAAAAAATTGAAGCAGTTGGGGTTCCTTTACGAGAATGGGATGTATCAATTAACCGGGGAATCGTAACTGGTTTTAATGAGGCCTTTGTCATCACGAGTGCAAAAAAAGATGAATTAATCGCGGCAGATCCTAAATCTGCTGAAATTATTCGACCGATTTTAAGAGGCAGAGACATCAAACGATATGGGTATAATTTTGCTGATCAATGGTTATTATTTATTCCATGGCATTTTCCATTGCAGAATGATACGTCAATTAAAGGAGCCTCTGATGAGGCCGAGAAGGAATTTAAAAGACAATACCCGGCTATATATAATCATCTGCTTTTCTATAAAAAACAACTCTCCGCTAGAAATAAAACTGAAACAGGTATAGGCTATGAATGGTATACTCTGCAACGTTGGGGCGCAAATTATTGGGACGATTTTTCTGAGCAGAAAATTATGTATCCGAACATGACAAAATATCTTCCATTTTGCTTGGATAAAAGGGGATATTATCAAAATGACAAATCATTCTTTATTACTGGTTCACACCTTGCATTTTTATGCGCGTTCCTAAATTCTTCATTGTTTAAATACTGCTTCATGAATAGTTTCCCGGAACTGCAGGGTGGAACCCGAGAATTGAGAAAAATATTCTTTGATAAGATCCCTGTCCTTCAAATAGATGACAAAAAGAACGAACTGTTTTCTCTATTAGTGGATGAGATCCAAAAGAAAATTGAAGACAAAGAAGAAACTAAATATCTTGAATTTGAAATCGATGAACAGATATTTAATCTATATGGCCTTGATAAAGAAGAACGTAAAGCTATAGGTTTCATAGAAATTATATAAATACTTTGATAAAGAAAGCAAAAACTTAGTCTAAATGTCTTTATTACTTGGGAAAACAGGATATTTACCAAGCCAGTGAAAAGCTATCGCTTTGGAATTCCAAAAAATCACATAAATCCTATGTGATCTCTATGAATCCAATTGCTTGGCGCTCTTTATGGTCAAGTTTATATAAAGAAAATATCTGGTTGTCAATTTCCCGCTCAAGCGATTCTGTTTCCTCATTGTTTTCCTTTTTCTGTTGAATCTGAGCAACTAATCCATCAAACATTATGTTCACCTGATCTTCTATTTTCACCACAGGGATTTTATCAAAAAAAATTTTTCGCAATTCTCTTGTTCCTCCAAGTAACTCAGGAAAATTTTCTAAAAAACAGAACTTGAATAATGAGGAATTAAGAAAGGCACAAAGAAAACCAAGGTTAGAACCACTAATAAAGAATGATTTATTGTTTTGATAGAAACCTTTATTATCTAAATAGAAGGGAATAAATTTTGTTATTTCGGGATACATAATTTTCTGCTCAGAAAAATCGTCCCAATAACTTATACTGTCCTGAGTTTCAAACCATTTGTTGTTCGTTTTCTTTCTTGCTGATATCTTCTGTCTATTGACTATATACGTCTCTCCACTCTGTATCAAACGTTCATAGCCAAACGAGAGAAGATGTTTTTTGATCGCTGGATAATTTTCAATGTCATAATTTCTGCTTGGGAAGGTACATATCAAGTACAAATCTGCGAAATCGTAGCCATATCGCTTAATGTCCCTGCCTCTTAAAATCGGTCGAATAATTTCGGCAGATTTTGGATCTGCTGCGATTAGTTCATTTTTCTTTTCCCCAGAGATGATGAATGCCTCATTAAAACCTGTCTTAATTCCATAGTTGATCTGGATA
>JAAYUP010000356.1 GCA_012517635.1 Candidatus Atribacter alterifermentans | reverse complement strand
CCACTTAAGTTTTCATCCTCATGTGGTGCTGCAAAAGCACCATGACCGTCTATCCTGAAAATACCGTGAACCGTGAAGTGTGAACCGTGAACCGCTACTCCCGTTATCACCTTTTTAAATTTTTTCCTCGCCCCTGGAGGGAGATGTGGAGGTGAGGGGGAAGGCATTTTCATCCTCATCTGGTGCTGCGAAAGCAGCATGAGGGTCTATCCTGAAAAGGGTTCCTTCTCACTTGCTACTTTGCTTTCGGATTTGTATTTGGTTTAAGGTTCGATCAATTCTCAACAGTACTTTTTCTTTTCCTAATATTTCTAAAAGCTCAAAAAGTCCAGGTCCCCCCTTCACTCCAGAAACCGCTATACGCAACGGGTGGATAAATTGAGCGGCTTTGATGTTTAACTTTTCAGATAAGTTTCTGATAACATCTTCAGTAGTCTCAACGGAAAATATGTCAAGTTTTTTTAACTCCTCCCGACAGAGAATCAAACGATCTTCAGCGCCCTCACTCATTAATACTTTATCAAAGGCTGCCCAATCATAGTCAAATTCATCAGTAAAAAAATACTTCGCATCTTCAGTTATTTGCCCAACATACTTCATACGTTCCCGCATAATGGTAATAATTTTTTTACAGTAATGAGTAAAATCATCATGAACTGCTTCAGGTTTTATGATTTGTTCCCGAATTAAAATTTCTATTAAAATTTGAACCAATGTTGATTGATCAGCTTCCCGAATATAAACACTGTTCATCCAATTCAGTTTATCTAAGTCAAAAACCGCCGAATGCTTACTTACTTGATCTAAAGAGAATCTTTCAATGATTTCCTGACGGGTAAATATCTATTTTTCTTCTTCTCCAGATGCCCAGCTTAATCGGGCTAAGTAATTGACCATAGCATCAGGGAGATACCCTTTATCCCGATAATAAGTAACCGATGGAGAGCCATGCCGTTTGCTTAATCGGGTTTTATCTTTTCCAAGTATCATTGGAATATGGGCATATTGAGGAACAGGAAACCCTAATGCTTTATAAAGAAGGACTTGACGAGGAGTATTAGAGATGTGGTCATCGCCTCTGATCACATGAGTAATCTTCATCTGTGCATCATCAACAACACAAGCAAAATTATAGGTTGGCATTCCATCAGATTTTAAAAGCACAAAATCATCGAGTTCAATATTATTAAAGGTCACATCACCTCGAAGCATATCGATAAAAGATGTTTCACCTTCTGGAATGAAAAAACGAACCACCGAACTCGCACCATGATTCAACCGGTCTTCAACTTCTGCTGGTGAAAGTTGAAAACATTTACGATCGTAACGCCAATTTTTCCCTTCTGCCATCGCTTTTTCTCGACGTTCGGCCAATTCTTCAGCAGTGCAAAAACATCGATAGGCTTTTCCGGTTTGTAACAGCTTTTTTATTTGTTCCTGATAAAGGGGCAATCTCAAACTTTGATAATAAGGTTTATATGGACCATCAACTTCTGGACCTTCATCCCAGTTCAAACCAAGCCATCTCAAACTATCAAGAATTACCTCCACTGATTCATCTGTGGAACGGGCAACATCAGTATCTTCAATACGGAGAATAAACACTCCACCCATTTTCCTGGCATATGCCCAATTAAATAGTGATGTTCGTGCGCCTCCTAAATGAAGAAATCCAGTTGGGCTTGGGGCAAATCGTACTCTAACTGTTTTTTCCATAAAAAAAGATCCTCCTCATGACCACCATTTCTTGTTAGCTCTCATTCAATTCAGTATTTCTCGGAACAACAAATATTCCTTCGCCTTCAGCTACGACTTCTTGGTCTTGGATGATTTCACCTTGGGCTTTAATAATTCTACCATTGATTTCTACTATACGACCCTTCATCTGGATTTGCTCATCAGTCCGACAGGGTTTGCGATACTTAACCGTTAGGGTACCAGTCAGGGCCTTTTGGCCAGATTTTTTAACTGCCTGGGCCATTATTTCATCGAGAAAAGTTGCTACAATGCCCCCATGAACGACTCCATCAAAACCTTGATACTGAGAGGGAATAGTCGTTTCAGAAATCGTATCCCCACTTTCTTCCTTAAACTTTAATTTAAAACCCATTGGATTTTGATTCCCACAGAGAAAACAATGTTGAGTATTGGGATAATCCATTATTCGAAATCACCTCGAATTCGTATATTCAAAAGAAAATTTCCCTGTTTTGCTTTGTAAACAAGGGTCCTTTACAAAATCATTTTTTGGTGCAGTTATTTCTAAGGAGTGTTTTGGTTTTTCTTTTCGCTTTTCTGAATTAATTCTGAAAGGAAAACAAATTCAACTTCTGGATCATTGAAAGAATGGAAGAAAGATTCCAGAGCCTGATAAGTTTCCGGCTTCACATGACCAATAGCAATTGAATATCCTCTTTTTTTAGCTATTGATACTGCTTCCCAAAGTTTTTGTTTGATATATTCGACCGAGGAATCCCCATCAATAAAAATATCTCTTTGAAAAGAAACGATCCCAATTTCTTGAGCTATATTAAAAGCTTTTGATTGATCACTCGTTACACTATCTAAAAACCAAAGATCCGAATTTTTTAAAGCTAACATAAGACTTCGCATCAGTTTTGAATCCTGGGTAGCTTTTGAACCCTTATGATTATTTAATCCACGTGCTGTAGGCAAACTGGCAATGGCCTTTTTTATAATATCATTAACCCTGGCCTCATCATCTCCAGTCTTTAACATTAAAGTTGCATGATTATTTTGTTCACTATCCAGTGCTTCCATGGGAAGGTGAATGATTATCTCTTTTCCATTCTCACTAAACTTTTTTCCAAGAGAACGACTAAGAGGGAGATGGGGGAATATCGCATAGGTTATTTTTTGAGGAAGTTTTAAAAAAAGCTCAGCATTGGTTTGATTGTACCCTAAATCATCAATCACAATCGCCACTTGATAGCGAGGTTGGAAATAAACCTCCAAGGTAAACCAAGGCATCAAATCTCGAAAAAGAAAATAGACATCTTTTTCATTGAAAGTTCTTTTTTCACCGTAAAATCCAAAACCAAAAAGTACATTAAAAATTGCCTTGAGGCGATTCGATATTTCCTGACGGTGATATTCAGGAACATCCTTCATCATCACTTTCCAAGATTTTCCGGTTTCTGGGTCTTCAATCACTTGGATTGCAAGGTCGGGGAAAAGGTTATTCATTTCATGGAAAAGGAATAACGAAAGCCAACGGTCTTGCTGGGATGGGATAACTTTTGCCAGAGCAATATATTTATTGTTAAGCACCCCATCCTGCTGGAGTTCATAAATTAATACTGCTGAACAAAGCAAGATCGCTGTAATTAATACCCAAAATATAGTTTTACTCGGAGACATTTTCTTCTTTTTCATTGATAATCCTTTTTAGCTCCTGAATGGCAGTATGAATCTGCTCTTCTTCATTTTCAACTATGATATCAGGTTGAATCCCCTTTCCGTTGATATCGGTTCCATCTGGTAGGTAATATTTTGAAATAGTAAATATGACTCCTCCCTGGTGAGAAAGGGGGAAAATCTGCTGTACTACACCTTTTCCAAAGGTTGTTTCTCCAATAAGAGGTGTTTTTAAAATGTCCCGAAAAATTCCCGCCATTATCTCTGCTCCACTGGCAGTTCCTTTATTAATTAAAGCTACCATAGGAAGGTCAACAATTTTATCGACCGGATTTTCCAACGTCTCACGGCTTCCGCTCCGATCTTCAATAAAAAGGATATTGGTTTCCCTGGGCACAAATAAACCCGAACAAATAATCGCTGAAGAAAGAAGACCACCAGGATTATTTCTTAAATCAATCACTAATCCTTTGACTTCGAGCAGTTTTAATTGTTTAATGGCATCTTCGACTTCAAGATTGGTTCGTCCATGGTATTCTATGACTCGAATTAAACCAATACCTTCTTCTAAGAGTTCAAATTCGACACTTTTTATCTTAATAATATCTCTGACCACTGTCACGGTTATAGGTTCCTCAATTCCTTCTCGCTGTAATTGTAGGACAACTTTGGACCCTCTATCACCTCGAAGTCTCCGTACCGCTTCGTCTAAAGGCATTCCCGCGGTTGATTCACCATCGATTTGGCTAATCACATCACCAGCCTTTACCCCAGCCTGGGAAGCTGGTGATCCCTGGTAAGGTGTAATAACGGTTAATTGATCGTCTTTAACCGCAATCACAATTCCTAAACCAGAAAACTCGCCCTCAATGCGATCACTGGTTTCTATTTTAAGATCCTCTTCATTCAAATATCGTGCATAGGGATCTCCTGTGGCTTTTAATACTCCTCGTATCGCTTCCTCCATCAATTTATTTTCATCAATTTCCTTTTCCGAATAATATTGATTCTTTATCAGATAGATAGTCTCGAGAAGTGGCTGCCATTTATCGCTTTCTATTTCTGTTGAAAAATAGGTATCATAACGGTTCGCTTGAACTGAAGTAACGATAATAAACCCTAAAAGAACCGCAATTATAACTACCCAAATGGCTAAATGTTTTTTTTGCAAGTTGTTCACCTCAAACTCCACCCATTCATAAAAACAAATGGATAGCGCTTAATCTCCTTTTATTTCTTATAAATCCGGGTCTATCCTGTAAACTACAACAGGATAGCAGCCTACGGCGTAAGATGAAAAAAATTGTAAAAGACAAAAACTGAGAGGATAGATCACTTGAGTTTTCATCCTCATCTGGTGCTG
>JAAYUP010000028.1 GCA_012517635.1 Candidatus Atribacter alterifermentans | reverse complement strand
TACCGCAGTTGGTTTGAGCAAAAACTAATTCGTTCACTTTCAAAACTGATCACAACACAACTACCTCAAACGAAAACCAATAAATTCCTTAAATAACAATTCATTAACTTGATAAACCTTTTCATTGAAACAATAACGTTTCTCATAAAATTTTAGAAGTTCGGAAATTGGTTTGGAGAAAAGGGCGTTTGGGGAAATAATCAGCAAAAAAATCATCAAAAGCTTGAATAACACCATAAAATTTTAAAGTCAGTAAAAGACTGCATTATTTGTGCTGTCAATCAGCATGGTGGTCTATCGTTTTCTCACCATCTTTATTGCCAGGATGTTGCCCGAAAAAGAAGATTTACCCTATCAGTGCCTTCAAGTGATTTTCAATGTTTTCCTCCACTCGCTGAAAATGGTCCTCCTCGTGGTGAAATAGAACTCGATACAATTCCTGGTGATAATCGCGAAGAACAGAGCCATAAGAAATATGGAGAAGCTGACACAGAGAATCATTTTTCATGAGCTCCACTAACTTTTTATCGGGGTAATATTCTAGGTCTTGAGGAAGAGAAGCTGCGTCCAATGAGATCTGGTAGGCTTTCCGGTTTTCAGAAAGTTCCACGAAACTGAGATCATAGATTTTTCTGAAAAGTTCCGGATTGGACACTGCGACTGTTTCCAAGGCTTTGAGCCAGCTGGTTCCAGAGGTTTTCACATGGAAAAGACCTTCAGTTTCTCTTGAGAAGATTGGATAAATGCTGAATTTATCACTCCCGGAATGAAGGCTTAACCGGTAACCGCTAATATTGCGGACAATTGTCGCCTGCCGACGGAGATTCCATTCGAGCTCTTTTGGATCACCACGATAATCGATCCCCTTTTCAAAAGAACCAGGAAATTTAAGCGCCAGGCTCTGAAAATCAATACCACGCCGATGGAGCTCCTCAGCAATGAAAAAATGAGCTTCAAAGGAAGTCACGGCATCGCTTTCATCCAGTGAAATCTCTAGATCATAATGCGATAACCGCTCATCAAGCAGAGTATTCATCTGATCAATAAAATCGATCACCGGGAAATACGTTAGAAGTATCGGCAATAGGTTTTCTTCATGGAAGTCTATTTGAAAACCATTGGCAAGGGTGAGAGTCCGATCGAGATAGCGCTTGTAGACTGCCAATTGAGGAGATGATAATCTCTCAAAAGCTTCAACGAGTTCTTTTTCGGATTTAGATGGAACACTTCTCTCCATTACCTCACTGGCATCCAGCGTAAAAAAACTAAAGCCGCTCTCAATAGCCTGAATCAAGCGAGATTCGTCTTTGATATGGTCGGCATCTGCCCCGAACTTGCCCCGATACCCACTCATAAAGACTCCCCAGGAAGCATCCACCATCACCGATTGAAAAGAACGACCAGTCTTTTCTAATTCTCGAGGAGATTGTTGAGCAATCACCGGAAAAACATCATACTTTTTCAACACATTCAAATGAGCTGCTGAAACCAAACCCAGCCGGTCACCAGTGCCAAAAGAGGTTATCACTCCAGCAGCAGTTGGCTTAAAAAACGGAATTTCTTTAGCACATTTCTGAAGATTACAAAAATCAAATGGGTAGAGGGTAAAATACTGACCATTCAAAAGACGGGG
>JAAYUP010000027.1 GCA_012517635.1 Candidatus Atribacter alterifermentans | reverse complement strand
TTAAAAAGGGAAATAGCAATAATTCCGGAGATTTTGCTAAACTGATTGTTATTTCAGCTCCGCTTTTTTTCCCAGCTTTATTGGGTCCCCATCTTGATAATTTTATAGAAAATGTTTATAAAAAGCCTGGCAATTTATTCAGCCACGAACATGCCTGGTTTGCAGAAATTCAGGGTAAAACCACTGGGATGCTTCTCGGTTATAGCGGAGAAGTAAAAAGAAATCAAGGATTATCAACCGGCTTATTATTTTTCAAACATTTTATAAAATTTGGGTTTTTCCAAAAGATTATTTTTCTTTTGAAAACACAGAATTTCTTCCCAAAAATTAAAAGAGACGATTTCTACATCAGTAATTTAGCCGTATTTCCTGAATATCAGAACCGCGGTATCGGAACCTCTCTTCTTAAATTTGCCGAGTCTGAAGCTTTAAGCAACAGGTGTGTAAACATGGTTTTGGATGTTGAAGCTGAAAATCAAAGAGCCATTAAACTTTATCAGAAAAATGGATATGTCATGGAAAGCACCAGTTCCTCTCTTCAATTCGGAAAAAGTCAGTTTCAATTTATTCGGATGAAAAAGTATCTGATAAGGGAAATCACTTCCTCTCAGCCAAATTTTGAATTCCCTCGCTTGTTAATCGATAAACCGTCCACTCGTTGAGTGGGCTGGCACCTAAAGATTGATAAAATCGAATAGCAGGCTCATTCCAGTTAAGAACACTCCACTCCATTCTCCCACAACCCCGCTCCCGAGCTAATTGAGCGATAAAACGGAAAAAACTTTTTCCATACCCTTGGTGTCGGTATTCTTCTTTGACATAGACATCCTCAACGTAGATTCCCGGTTTCCCCAAAAAGGTTGAAAAATTATAAAAGAATAACGAAAAACCAATCACAGTATTTTTAATTTCACCAATAATCACTTCGGCTACCTTCTTTTGAAACAACCACTCATTAAGTAATTTCTCATCGGCAACTACCAAATGAAGAAGATTTTCATATTTAGCAAGCTCTTTAATCAACTGGAGGATAATTGAAATATCGTTTGGATTCGCAAAACGGATGGAAAATTGATCTGATATCGCTTTTGTGATCATAGTAAACCTCCTAAAATATCGCACTCTTTTTGAGAAAATAAATTGCGTATCTCAACCTTACCATAACTCAACCTTGTAGGTTGTGGTAATTCATCATTCTCTTCTAAGAAGACCATCTGTGGCAGAATCTATTCATTTAAGCTCACAAAAATAAAATTAATCTTCCGTTAGCGGAAGGGTTAAGTAGTCATATAGAATCATTTTCAAATTTTTCGAGGTCATAGGGTTGAATATCCTTCATCGAAAGGAAATACCGGTCAGCCCGAGAAATTGCTTCAGGATCTGGAGGATTTTTTACATAGAAAGCCAACATACCTGCCTTTTTCGCTGCAATGACACCTTTTACACCATCTTCGATAACCAGAGAATGCTTAGGCTTGCATCCTAATCGTCGAGCAGTTTCTAAAAATACATCCGGTTCAGGTTTACCATGCTCAACTTCTTCTGAGGAAACATAATGAGTAAAAATCTTTCCCCATCCCTTAGCTTTTATGGTTTTTTGAATAGCTTCTCGTGGAGAACCAGAGGCGATCGACAACTTATAACGACCGTTGATTTTTTGGAGAAATTCCGAAACACCCGGCATAAGCTTGATATTTCCATCATAGCCTTGGAGTAGAAATTTCCGTAACATGGTAGCACACTCTTCAATTGTATACTGGGTTACCCCGAATAAAGAATGAGCATCTCGAGATACATCTAAAATCGTCATGCCAAGATATTTCAACAAATCTTTTCGATAAAATTCTTGGCCAAGAATTTTATAAAGTTTAGAATAAGCTTCTGCCCAAATTGGTTCAGATTCAACCAGGGTGTCATCAAGGTCAAAAATGATACATTGAATATTGGCCATTTGCAAAATTCACTTCCTGTTTTTTTGTTTATTTACTCCCTATGAATTACATTTTCATATTTGTTATCTACGAACAAAATCAAACGGTCTATTATATCACTATCCCTGAAAATTTTAACTTATGGGAAAACTGAAGAATGACTATTTCTCTCATTCATCGTTGTTTACTGAATAGTCACAGATGTGGTAGTATAATTCGCTATTAAAGTCAGTTCAATAACCTATGGAGTTCAGTATGCGGGTAAAAAAAGATTCTCTCAATACTTTCCTTTTTATCCTATTTTTTTCCTTATCAGTAGAGGAGGAATATACATTATTACTTATTTTGGGTATAATCTCTTCTCTCATTATGATAGCCCTCCTCAATATTTCTCAGAATCAGGTCATTTCAAGATGGTTCTTCCTCTTTTTATCAAAGATTCTTATAAACCAGTTTTGAATGACTATATAAAATTCGATAGCCCCTTTTATCTTCGTATTGCAGAAAGAGGGTATGACCAGTACCGCATGGATGAGGAACACCCTCCAGCCGACTGGCCTTTTTTCCCGCTTTATCCCCTTATAATGAGAGGTATCCATAAGGTTTTTAATTTGAATCTTCCTCTTATTGGCTTTCTGCTTTCTAATATCTTTTTTCTCGGTGCTTTGTATGTCATTTTTCTCATAACCGGAGAAGTAACCGGAGAAAAAAAAGTTGCAGAGAAAACCATTCTGTATCTTCTTCTCTTTCCAACATCAATTTTTTTCTCTTTGGTCTATACCGAAAGCCTTTTTCTTTTTCTGTCTTCTTTGGTATTCTTATTTTTTCTTCGAAAACAATATCATTGGTCCTTCCTTTGTGCCGCCCTATGCGCTATCACTCGAGTCCCGGGAATTGTTCTCGTAGGAATCCTCTTTTTTGTCCTTTTAAAAGAATCCAACTTCCGACCAATGAAAATCCCTTTTCGATATTGGGTTGGTACTCTTCTATCTCTCCTTCCCTTTTTATCTTTTCTTTTTTTCATGTATCGCTTGACGGGTGACTTCCTTGCTCCTTTTCACGAAAACGCCTTGAACTGGCAGCGAACTCTTTCTTTACCCTGGCAAGCCTATATAAACTTCTTTAAAACCAAATATTTTATCGCCCTTGGTGGCTGGGACCTGACTCCGGTTAGTTTCTTTTTTGCCAATTTTTTTCTTTTCTTGGTTGTTTATTGCTTTTTCTTTTTGAAAAAGCATCCTGAACTCATTCTTTATGGTATTCTGCTCACCCTTATATCTCTTTGCAGTATGAATACAAGTTTTACCAGCTTTCTTCGCTACCAAAGCGTGGTTTTTCCTCTTTTCTTAGGCATAGGTTTTCTTGGAGCTAAATACTCATGGTTTGATTTTTTCATTACTCTTTTCTTTTTAATTTTTCAGGTTATTTATTCCATTGGCTTTATTAACAACTATTTTTTTGTGGTATAAATAGTTTTCCCCATTTTTACTTATTTTCATTTCTAATATAAGAGGTTATTTTAGAAGCTATATGAGCTTTAGAAAATAATCTTTTTGGGGAAGTTTATTCCTGTCTTCACCGATTTAACTCTCACGCCACTTTCGTGGCACAAGATGAAGATGAAAATCCAAGATTCGATATGCCATGGCATATCGCTACATGAATCGGGCGCGATAAAGGCTGAGGGGGCGAGGGGGTGAATGAAAAAAGAATTAAAGGATAAAAGAAAAAATTACAAGATGAGATCCTCACGCCCTCGAAAAGCGAGGGCTCAGGATGACGCCTTTTTTAAAAATCTTTGGTAGGGGCTTGATTTATCATGCCCGTGGTTTTTCAGGATAGGATCAACGAACCTATGACTTATCTCTTTCTATTCTCCATGAAGAGATCGAACACGAATCGTGGTTCTCAGAGTTTCTTGGTGAGGGTCCATCTGGACATTTTATGCGCCGTGGAGAAACTTCTCCGTTTGTATCCAAATTTCTGAGATAACATGAATTAATTAAAAGGAGGGTATCGTTTCTCCCTCCTTTTTTGTTTTTCAATCTGGAAACATCAATATTCAATTTAAAATTGAGTTATAATTATATTTTTGTTATTGAAATAAATCTTTTAAAATTGAATTCCATTATTCCAAAGGAATAATTTCTTACAAATCTTGGTTCATTCTTAAATATAAAGAATAATAAAAATGAAGGAGGTATTGATAATGGAAGAAATGGTAAAAGACGTCTGTCAGCATCCTCGTTTAAACGAAAAGGCACCGGATTTTGAAGCGGTTACTACTCACGGTAAAATAAAACTCTCTGACTATAAGAATAAATGGGTCGTTATGTTCTCTCATCCAGCTGATTTCACACCAGTTTGTACCACTGAATTCGTAGCGTTCAGCAAAGCCAATGAAGAATTTAAAAAAAGAAACACTCAGCTCATCGGATTAAGCATCGACAGCATTCATGCTCATTTGGGATGGGTGCAAAGCATTGAGAAAAATTTCGGAGTAAAAGTCCCTTTCCCAATCATAGCTGACTTAGATATGAAAGTTGCCAACCTTTATGGAATGATTCATCCAAGTGCAGGAACTACCGCTGCCGTTCGCTCAGTTTTTATCATTGATGATGAGGGTATTTTAAAAGCCATGATTCATTATCCAATGAGCAATGGGCGGAATATTGATGAGGTTATCCGGCTTTTGGATGCTCTCCAAACCAGTAAAAAGAATGGTGTTTCTACCCCAGCTAATTGGAAGCCAGGAGAAAAAGTAATTGTTCCGCCACCCCAAACCCAAGATGATATGTATAAACGGAAAGATATGGGGTATGAATATATCGATTGGTATCTCTGTTTTAAGGAATTAAACTGAAAGCCGAATTAATTAAGAAATATTTTGTTTGAATGAAAAAACGGGTAAACATCTTTCTAATAAGAATGATGTTTACCCGTTTTTTTTACCTTTCAAAAGATTAAGTTTTTATCAAAAAATATTTACAATTCAATCTTAACGAACATTATTTGACATATACATTGATTTTCACGAAATTGCAACTTATTCCATAAAAAAAGCTAAAAGGAAAGATTGTCAATCAAACTTCTCCTATATAACTAAGTCTAAAGAGAAAAACAGATCCTGGGGATGTTCGCATAAAAGATCGATATGTTGAATAAAAATAGATGAAGGTATCTTAAAATTCACGGAATGTTTCTTTACTATGGCGGAGGGAGTGGGACTCGAACCCACACAGCCTTGCGGCATACCGGTTTTCAAGACCGGCCCCTTGCCAATTCGGACATCCCTCCGCTCAAACCGCAGATGATATTATAACGGTTTTATACATTTCCTACAACAGGAATTATTCATATCCCATCAATCGATATGAAACCTCTAAAAACTTCTGTACTTTTATCCCATCATCAATGGTAGCACCAACTGATGGCCTCCCAGCAAATTTTTGGAGAAAATCATGAGCACAGGCAATATGGGAACGAACCCACCCAACAGCAAATTTTCCAGGAATACGGTTTGGATAAGGATATTGTTGAACGGATTCAATTTTCTGGAATCCCCTTTCACCCCCATAGGCTCCTGACATTTTTCGAGCATCAAAAACTTCTAAAAAATTAGGCTGCATCGAATTAAATCGAATAGCCCCCAGATGACCTTCAATTTCCAGACGCATTTCGTCACAACTTCCGGTAGCGAATCGACTTACTTCTATGGTTCCCGGGGACTGGTTATCCAATACAAAGTCGACTTGAGACCAATCATCAACACTTAC
>JAAYUP010000355.1 GCA_012517635.1 Candidatus Atribacter alterifermentans | reverse complement strand
GGATCTCATCTTTTTATTTTCTTCTTCATAAAAACTTTAAAAGATGAGATTCTTACGTCGCAAATTACGCTCCCCAGAATCAGGTTGTGTCACAATTATTCTTTAAAAATATTTCCCCCACTTATGTTAATATATTACGGTATTTTTGGAAATAGATAACCATAAACTGGAGATAAGTATACTGTGTCCTCCACTTTCAAGCTATACTTGGTGCATGAAAGGGATTGTGACACAGTCTGAATGACAAATAGGGTGAATGAGATTCTTATAATGTCCGGTTAAAACACCGGACTCCTCAAAATGGCGAATTGGCTAAATGAGACTGCCACGTCGCACATGACGTTCCTTGCAATGATGGAGAGCTGAGTGGTTTGATAAAGCAAACCACATTAAAAGATTATAAAAACGTAGGGGCGCAATGTATTGTGCCCGATTAATGTGGCACTAACGTAATCAATGTATTACAATGATATTGGGTGATGACAAAATGATATCTATTCGTTTACCTAAAGATCTTGAAAAAAAGTTAGATCTATTAGCTCAATCAACAAAACGATCCAAGAGCTTTTATGTTAAAGAAGCTTTGACTCGTTATCTCGAAGATATTGAGGATTATTATGTTGCGATTGAGAGGTTTTCCCAACCAGGAAGTGACTACTATACAACCGAAGAAGTTAAAAAAGAAATTGAATCATGAATTACCAGATTTTGTGGCATAAAGATGAGGTTTAGGATTTAAAAAAAATTGACCGAAAAATTGCATAATCAATCATTAGTAAAGTTGAAAAATATTTAGCTCGAGATCCAATAAAGCTTGGTATGCCACTCAAGGGCAATTTCAAGGGATTCTTTCGATATCGAATAGGAAAGTTTCGTGTTATTTATACAATTCAGGAAAATCATCTTCTAATATTGGTATTAAAGGTTGGGAAAAGGGATGAGGTATACGATGAATGAAAAGAATGAATGAGATTGCCACGTCGTCCAACCAAAAAACGGTTGTACCCCTCGCAAAGACTGATTGAGAATAGGCTTGATAAATCAAGTCTATAGCAGTCTTTTCAGCATAGGATGCTCGTCTTCTACTATCTAATGGGTTTGGCAAAACTTTTTCCACAACCTATTGACACAAGGGGGGGAGGGTATATAATTGCAATGTTATGATTTTTTATGGGGGTGGAATTGAGGGCAAAAAAGACGGACATCACTTTTGATGTCCTAATGGGAGTCCCTCCAAAACACTCGCAGAGGGAAGGGCCCCTTCCCCGAGGGTGAGTGCACCCATTTTGTTTTTTCTGTACAATAAAGTCTGGGGTGGGAGCACCTGATGAGAAAAATCATCAGTCTTTTTATGATCTTGAGAATCGAATAGAGAAATAGTCATGGTTTGGTTGGCAAACTGTGACTATTTCTTTTTGTTTCCTACGGGATGGTAGTTTCCGGAGGATGATTTTATTCTCGTGAAAATGAGAAAGGGGGGATACCCGATGAAAAAGGTCTTTGAAGCCGGTACTCACCTTGTGTTGGATGGTTTTACCAGCGACACGTCGTTACTTCAGGATTTGGATCGCGTCCGAGCATTTTTAGATGAATATCCAGATCGGATGCACATGACGAAGATTATGCCACCTTACGTATTCCGCTATCAGGGAGATACTTCTCAAGAAAGTGGTCTTTCTGGTATCGTCATAATCGCTGAAAGTCATATTAGTATTCATACTTTTCCTGCGAAAGGTTATCTGAGTGTTGATGTCTTTTCCTGTAAGCCTTTTGATGTTGAAGAGGCAACCCAATATTTGATTGATTATTTTCATCTCTCTGATTTCCAACGGCAGGTTTTAGATCGAGGAGTTGAATACCCAAAGGAATTGGGTGAAAGTATTTCCATGGTGTATGAAGATCGTTTGGAGAATTTTGAAAGAATGGCCAGTACTTGACTGGCGATAAAAACCTAAAGACCGGGGATAGTGAGTGAACGATCCTCGGTCTTTTATTTTTCGTACCTTTTTTCGATGATCGATTGGCAGCTGACGCAATAAGGGGTATAGGGCAGTGCTTTTAACCGACCTTCAGGAATTTTCTGATGGCATCTCTCGCAAATCCCATAGCTACCGTTTTCGATTTTTTTTAAGGATAACTCAATCAGCTTGGAAATTTGTGAAAGAGCGTCTCGAGAGAGGAGTTCCATCTCTCGGTCGACTGTTGCTTGACTGAAATCACCTTCATCGAGAGATTCGGTTAATGGGTTAAATTCCCGAAGATAGTCCTGCTCTTTGGCTAACAGTCGATTCATTCTTGATTGAAGACTCAATAACACCTTTTTATAATGCTGTATTTTTGCCGAATCCACCTCTTTCCCTCCTTTCGTAATAAGAATGCTCCGATGAATTGTTATAACCCATTCTACCATTTTATACGGGAAAGTACAGCGAAGAGAAAAAAGGCCGAGGGAGCGAGGATTTTGGCAAAAGGCGCCGAGGGGGAGAGGGGTTGGGGGGTGTTCCTTTATCTTTTTTGTCTCATCACTTTTCACTTATTTTGGTATTTACAAAATAGAAGAAGCAATTAAAATTACTAGTTATTTAAATTAAAAATCCTTTATTGTACAATATAAAGTAAAAAGACCTGGAAAGAGTTGTATCAAAAGAAGCGTATGTTTGCTCTGTTTGGGCGCTCTGGGTGTGGCTCTAACTTTCATAGCTTCATTTATCCGGATTCCCATACCATCGCTACGATGGCATTTTCATTTGGGTGATACGGTCATTTTTATCGTTTCACTCCTTTTTGGCCCCATTGCAGGAGGTATTTCTGGAGCGATTGGTTCTTCTTTAGCGGATTTGTATGCCGGGCTTACCATATGGGTCCCTTTTTCATTGGTAATTAAAGGATTGGAAGGTTTTGTTGTAGGATGGATGAGTCATGAACAGGAAGGGAAAACGGATTTTACTGCTGTTCTTATGGGTTCCCTTTTAATGATAGGTGGTTATGCGATAGCAACCCTGGTTCTTTTTGGTTGGCCAGCGTTGATCTATGAAGTCCCGGTTGATGTTATCCAATGTGTGGTGGCAGTCACTCTCTCGCTTTTTTTAGTAAAAAATATTCGAAAGAGATTTCCGATAATGTCGAAAATAAAAGGATATATTGAATGGAAAAATCCAATATAATCGGCTTGCTTCCAAACGACTTGATATCTTTTCTTGAGGCCAAAGGTGAGCCCAGTTACCGATCAAAGCAAATCGCCCAATGGCTTTATCAAAAGAAAGTAACGACCTGGGATGAAATGAAAAACCTACCTCTTGGTTTACGGCAAGAACTATCCCAAGGTTATGATATCGGCCAGATAAAAGTTGAAACGGAAAGAATTTCGACCGATCAAAGCAAGAAGTATTTGTTGCGACTTATTGATGGGAATGGAATTGAAATTGTGGTCATCACTCATCGAAAACGCTTAACTATTTGCCTTTCCACCCAAGTAGGATGTCCGGTTGGTTGCTCTTTTTGTGCCACCGGGCAAAGTGGTTTTAGTCGAAACCTGACCTATCAAGAAATTGTTGAGAGTGCTTGGAAAGCCCAGATAGAAAGCAATAGGGATATTAAAAATATTGTATTTATGGGCATGGGAGAACCGTTATTGAATTACGAACAGCTATCCAAGGCGATTCAAGTATTTAACCACCCCAATGGGTTCAATATTGGTTCTCGTCATATGACTGTATCAACTATTGGGATACCGGATAAAATTATCAAATTAGCACAAGATTGGCCTCAAGTGAATCTGGCAGTCTCTCTTCATGCATCAAAAAACGAATTAAGGAAACAGTTGATTCCTATTAATGATGTCTATCCCATTTCTCAATTAATGAAAACCATCGAGCAATATATTGCCTTAACCCATCGTCGTGTAACCATCGAATATTCTTTATGGACCGATATCAATGATCAACGAGAGTATGCCTTTCAATTGGCTTCTCTTTTACGATGATTGCTGGTGCATGTCAATCTTATTCCAGGTAATCCTATTACTGAATGCCACTTTGTTCCTTCTTCTCCGGCAAGGGTTATGACTTTTGCCCGAATCTTAGAAGATAATAAAATAAATGTCACCATTCGGGAGCCCCGAGGTCAGGATATCGGAGCAGCATGTGGTGAACTTTATGGATTGCATTATAAAAGAGGTGGAGTTGAATGATTATTGTTTTACGACAGGGAACCTCACAGCAAGAAATCGATGAAATTGTTGATCGTTTGAAAAAGTTAGGTTTTGGAGCTCACATTTCCAAAGGCACTGAGAGAACCATTATTGGTGCCATCGGTGACGAACGTCAGGTCAATTTAGAAGAAAAAATTGGTGTATTACCTTTTGTTGAGAAAGTCATTCCTATTCTGGCTCCCTATAAATTAACCAGTCGTGAATTTCGGCCTGATGATACGGTAGTAGAAGTAGGGAAGGTTTTTGTCGGTCCGGGAAAATTTGTCGTCATGGCTGGACCGTGTGCGGTTGAATCGGAAAAACAGCTTTTGGAAACAGCTTATCGTGTGAAGGAAGCAGGAGCAACCATATTACGAGCTGGGGCTTTTAAGCCACGAACATCTCCTTATAGTTTTCAAGGATTAGGAGAAAAAGGCTTGAAAATATTAGCGAAAGCCCGAGAAGAAACCGGAATGCCGATTGTAACTGAAGCTTTGGGTATAGAGGAGCTTCCCTTGGTGAATGAATATGCCGATATGATTCAAATTGGTGCGCGAAACATGCAAAACTTTCGATTGTTGGAAGCAGTTGGAAAACTAAGGAAACCGATTCTTTTAAAGCGGGGAATGATGAGCACGGTTGACGAACTCCTTATGTCAGCTGAATATATTCTCTCTCAGGGGAATTATAAAGTCATTTTATGTGAGAGAGGAATCCGGACTTTTGAATCGGCCACGAGGAATACTCTGGATTTAAGTTGTGTTCCCTTGGTCAAAAAGCAAAGCCATCTTCCTATTGTTGTGGATCCCAGTCATGGAACCGGTCGTTCCGAGTTGGTTCCGGCAATGAGTTATGCTGCCCTTGCTGCTGGGGCAGATGGTTTACTCATTGAGGTTCACCCCAATCCGATCGAGGCGCTTTCTGATGGTCCTCAATCACAGGATCCCATCCAATTTTCAGCTATGATGACTGAGCTTAAAAAAATAGCTGGAATAAAGGGAAGGACCATATGATATGACCTATTCAATTGCCATCATCGGTTTAGGCCTGATGGGTTCATCATTAGCATGTGACCTTTCGCAATGGGCTAAAAAAAGCTCTATTACAGGTTATGATACCGATGGGGAAACACAACAATGGTGTTTACAAAAAGGTATAGTTGATCGCATTGCTGAATCACCTCAACTGGCTGTAAAAGGGGCAGATTTCGTTTTTATTGCCACGCCAGTTCGGGTCATCCCAAAAATTTATTCAGAAATCCATTCTCTTTTGTTGCCTCAAACGATTATTTTTGATTTAGGAAGCACTCGACAATGGATTTTTGACCATCTGGTTCCAGCTCCTAATAATCATCTTTATTGCGGTTTTCATCCGATGGGTGGTGGAGTCAATAGTGGTGCACATTCTGCTCAAAAACAACTTTTCAAAGGAAGGCCACTTCTGGTTACTCCCTTTCGTCCTTTTCGGGATAGTGAAATGAATATTATTGAAGAGATTGCTCATTGCCTGGGGAGTCGAGTTTTTTTTTAACCGCTCAAGAACATGATCGGGTTTGTGCTTTGGTCAGTCACTTACCGCATATAATCGCCAATGTTTATGCTTCACAGGTTTACGAAAAGGATTATAATTTTAGCCAATTGGCCGGATCGTCATTTCGAGACTTTACTCGAATAGCTGGTTCCTCTCCTGAGGTCTGGTTAGATATTTTCCTCACCAATCAAACCCAGATTCTATCTGTTATTGATGAATTAGAAGAGGGTCTCCGAATAATAAAGGAATTGATAAAAACTGAAGATGAAAATGGTTTGAAGGCTTTTCTCAATAAGGTAAAAAAACTGAAAGAACGAGTTGATGACAATGATTTATTATGAAACGGCTGGAGAATCTCATGGTATAGGAATTACCACTGTCATAAGTGGTTTTCCTTCTCAACTTCCAGTTGATGTCAACTTTATCCAAAATGAATTAGCCCGTCGCCAAAAAGGATATGGATCAGGTCCAAGAATGAAGATGGAGAAAGATACCGTTGAGTTTTTAGGTGGTGTAAGATGGCAAAAAACCTTAGGTTCTCCGATTGCAGTTTTAGTGAGAAATCGGGATTCGGTCAATTGGAAAATACAGATGGATCCGCTTGGTGATCCTCCTCCTGATTATCATGAAGTGACGGTGCCGCGACCGGGTCACGCCGACCTGTCTGGAACGGTTAAATATCAATTTACTGATATAAGAAATGTCATTGAAAGAGCGAGTGCCCGAGAAACAGTTGGTCGGTGTGTTGCCGGAAGTTTTGCTAAGATGTTTTTAAGTCAATTGGGTATAGTGATTGGAGGTTATGTGGAAAGTATCGGGGGAATTACTGCGAGTATCGAGATGAGTCTTGAGGAAAAAATTAAAGAAGCACTCAATTCTGAACTTGCGACCTTTGATCAAGAAGCTGCCAAGAAAATGACGGAGGCTATTGATCAAGCTCGAGAAAAGGGCGACTCATTAGGTGGGACTTTTGTTGTAGTGGCTCTTGGAATGCTTCCTGGATTTGGAGATTATAATTTAGCTACAAAAAGACTTGATGCCCAACTGGCAGAAAGATTGATGAGTATTCCTTCGGTAAAAGGAGTTGAGATTGGAGACGGATTTTTATCAACTCGCCTTCTTGGAAGTGAAGTTCATGATGCTATTTATTATGATGAGGATCGAAAACCATTTGCCTTCATTCGTTCCACTAATCGGGCAGGAGGAATTGAAGGAGGGGTTTCCAACGGGGAACCAATTATTGTAAGATGTGCCATGAAACCGATACCAACTTTACAAAAGGGTCTCTCCTCGGTTGATATTGTTGAAAAGTCCAAGATAATGGCGCGGTATGAACGTTCGGATGTTTGTGCTGTTCCTCGAGGATTGGTTGTTGGTGAAGCAATGATGGCTTGGGTGATTGCTTCAGCAGTTCGAGAAAAATTTGGTGGCGATAGCCTAAAGGAAGTAATTGAGAATTATCAAAATTATTTGAACTATTTAGAAGATTTTTCTAAGAAAAAGACTAAATAGAATATCGTATCTTATTGAACTCTTTTTCCTTAGGAAACATCTTTTAAAAGTGAAGGTTTTTTTGTATAGTATTTTGGATGACAAATGCCTGTCATAAAGT
>JAAYUP010000354.1 GCA_012517635.1 Candidatus Atribacter alterifermentans | reverse complement strand
ACAAAACATTGAACGAATTTTATGATGAACTTGGTTTGGAAGGGACTGAATTGGGACGAAATATGGGATGGACTACCGAATTTGGTCTTCTTGATATTTCGTTCAGCGCAAAATTAACGCCAGATAATTTGCCTTGTATTGTTTTGGACTATCGAATTGGTCCAAGAAAACTTTAATTTGTAAGGCTCGGTCATTCGCGAATAATCTCTCAATTATCCATAAGTTAGGATAATTAGACTGTATCGTGTGTTATAGTCGCCAAGCGTCTCATAATACATGGTGTACGATGACCTGGCGCTGCTTACTATATTGTCCGCGTATCACCACTATGATATTGGATAGTGCCCCTGACTTCCGCGCCGTCATAGTTTGGTCGTTAATGCGGTGGAGTCGAAAGACGTAGAAGCTGTAGAGACTTACGGCAATATAGTATTCGCAGAAATTACAACGGTTATAATGAAACCCACATCTTGTTAAAAGGAGAAAAATCATGTTTGGACAGATTCAACAATTCGTTAAGGATCATAAGACTGAGTTGATTTCCATCGGGATCGTCGTTGCTGGTGGCGTTGTTGGCCTTTTGGTCGCCAATGCCTTGACCACGAACGAAGAATCCGCAACGGAAATTATCGATGTCAATCCCCTCGAAGAGGGTCAAAACGAACAGGAGTAATCCTGCTAGACCGGGTATTAGGTGCTATTTAAAACATAGCACCTAATCTTTTTTCGAAAGGAAAAAACATGAGTTTTAAATCCGTATCACCAACCAGAACGTATGTCGCAATGTGTTTTGGTGCAAACTTTGTTGGAATTTATTTCAAGAAGTTTGTTTTACCAAAAGATATTGCTAATGATGCGGATCATGCATCATGGTATTTCTTAAACACTCTTGATTTTCAAGCATGTGTTGTCGGTTGTATTTCCTTTGAAGATTACAGCAATATCAGCGATGTGGAGTTATAATGGGAATTTTGCAGAAACTGCAGGAAGAAGCTCGTCGTCAAAGAGCAGAAAAAGCTCTTAATGAGAATCGGAAAACCTTGCTTGATCACATCAAAGAAAAAGAGGAAGAACGAAATGAACGAAAACGGCATGAAGAAAATCAACGAAATAATGGATAAAGGCCTTTGGAATCGTCCGGTAGAAAATGAATTGGACAAAGAAAAACCTTATTTCAAATACTATGAAATAACGGTTATTGTTCGGAATTTTGTTCCGATGGTTCATATCCGAAACGTTGCTCTTTGGAATCCAATTCGTGCAGTTGATTTTGCTTTGCGTGATATCAAAAAGACCAATCCTCAAATTTCTTTTGAGGAGGTTCAGATTTTGGTTAAGGCCAGAGCCACAACTGATCCGGAAAGTGTTCATTTTGATCCATCCAATCCAGAGGATTAACATGAGTTACCAGTTTCGGTACGAAGCACCAGAACTTGCTCCGACGGATTATGTTCCAAAAGAAGAAGTATCTGCTGACGATGCTCTTCTAGAACAGGAAAAGGTTGACTCGATCTTTGATAAAGATGAGTTTCCTTTTCTAGTTTTAGTTCCACCAGAAGTTCATTAGGAGGATGATATGTTTGAACGCTTTTTGAAAATGATTGAAAAGTTTGGTCAACTTGCTGGCTATTTGCTTGTTAAGTGTGAGACAAAAACATTAAGCCAGGAGGATGTATTACTAGCACAGGCAGTTGATAAATTGGACTGTACGCTAGTAAATATCATTTCTGGCACTCTCGAAGAAACTCCAGATCTTGAGTTCTTGCAAAAAGAAGCCCTAAATGCAATAGCTTTTGATCTGGGTTTAGATCCTATCGATTACAAAAAAGCTCTTGGTTTTGAGCCCGTTATTTCCTTCTGGGGAGATGATGACGATGATGAATTCGACGATGACACACTCGAACGGCTTAGGTAAAGTGTTTTTATTCTTTGCCTTTATTTGCCTTTTCGGAGTTTTTATTCTCATGTTATCGCAACTTGAGAATATGGCGGTTGTTTCTGCTTCGACTTTGACGGACGAACAGTTACTGGCTTTATATCCGGAACCAATTAGTCCAATCACTGTACAACGTACAGGGAGGGTTTCTCAACATGGTATTACTAAACATCCCGAAGCGGCTGCGATTGAAGAGGCGTGCAATAAATCCATTTTTCAAGTATGGAGGGATAAGTATGAACGAAAATACTATTATCTCTGCAAAACGGCTGAAGGAAAATGGGGATTGATTCCGGTGATTATTTCGGCCGGTGAAGAAATTTGGAAAACAGCTTTTTATCCTGGAACTGGTGTTTGGACAGATGTTGTAAGATATTTAACGAATACTGCGACTCGTTATAAAGGACCGATCAAGTAGTCGCAGAAATTACAGAGGTTATAATGAAACCCACATCTTGTTAAAAGGAGAAAAAGAATGATCGTTAATTTGGTTAAATTTGTGACGAGTGCTTCTGTTAGCACTGTTGTCAGCAATTTGATTAAGATGAGCACTCCGAAAGATCTATCCCTTGTAAATAAAGGGATGGTAATGATCGGATCGCTTGTTCTTACGTCACTTGCTGGCGACGCTGCAGCGAACCATGTCGCTAAAGGAATTGAAAAGCGATTTGCCCCCAAACCTACCAACGAAGAAAAGTAGGAGATTTATAAAACTAGATACCAAAAACAAGGTATTTAGTTTTTTTTAAGGAGAAAACCGTGGGACGTAAGCATGAAGTTGATATGACCTTCGATGAATTTTTGGAATTCATTCGAAAAGAAATTGGAAACTATTGCTCGACGGCATATTGGCGATGGAGATTTTCTTTATTGAAAGAGAAAAACAAATCTTTTGTAAAGAAAGAACTTCCATATTTAGCCGTTCATGCTATTGCTATGGATTACTCTACTAGAAATCGTCATTAATGTAAGGATATAGACATGCGTGTTCTGGATATAATAGCTCGTAATGAGATTGAATTTCGAGTTCCTATATCTATTGTACGAGCTAAACTGGTAGAAATGAATATTGTGCCAGAAACAGATATTCGAATTTATCCAGATTATCCTGTTGGATGGCACGCAACAGTTGGGGCTAATGACCGCGTTTATATTTTTACATATAGGCGCGGTCGCCAATTGTCACTTGAAATTACGCCACTATTTGGTTTTTATAAAAATGGTGGTTTAAGAATAAAAAGATCTTGAAAGGAGATCAATATGACTAGCGACTTCATGATTAGCGCAGTTTCTTGGGCCGATTTTTATAAAAAAATCCGGGCAATGAGCAACGAGGAAATTGCCAACTTTTGGGATGAATTGATGCATATTAGTGGAGCAGAGGATTATATGCCAAAAATCTCTGTCTTCGCTGCTGCACGGGCCGTTTTTGATGAAATGGATGACCGTGGTATTGCGCCAGATACACACTTATTTGTATCTAAAAGGAAATTAAACAATGTCTGAAATTGATAAGACTAAGTACCCAGGAAATTCTCATACGAGTAAAGAATTAGTAATTGGAGACGATATTCCTTCTCGTAATGTTACAAAGGTCGCAAATGCGACGCTTAAGAAGAAATCATTTCTTAGTAAAGTCGGAGGTGTTTTCTTTGGATCGGATACTGATAATGTCGGATCATATATTTTATATGATATTTTAATCCCGGCAGCAAAAAATACCTTATCTGAAATGGTTAGCAGCGGAATTGAGATGCTTTTATTTGGAGAAAATCGAAGAACATCTGTTAGGCGTGACCGAGATAAAAGCTATATTAGTTATAATAGCATTTCCAGGGATCGTTCTGCTGCATATCGTGTTCGCGCCAATCACCATTTTGATGAGATTATTATCGACAGTCGAGCAGAAGCTGAAGAAGTCCTGTCAAGTTTGGTTGAATTAATCGATACTTATGGCGTGGCAACGGTATCTGATTTTTACGATTTGATAGGTATGACTGCTGATTTCACGGACAATAAATACGGATGGAAAAATCTTAATCGTTCATCCGTTAATCGTGTT
>JAAYUP010000353.1 GCA_012517635.1 Candidatus Atribacter alterifermentans | reverse complement strand
CGGCATTCCTCCACGAAGGGGAATTGTTGAATTATTCATCCATTGAGGGGGGATTCAGGGGGGTGTGCCTTTATTTTTCTGTTCAATTTTTTACCCATTCCTTTATTTACAGGATAGACCGTCATGCCACTTTCGTGGTATCAATTGAGGAGTAAAAATGCCTTCCCCCTCACCTACACCTCTCCCACCAGGGGCGAGGAAAAAATTTAAGAAGGTGATAACGGGAGTAGCGGATCACGGATCACGGATCACACTTCACGGTTCACGGTATTTTCAGGATAGATTGAAAAAGTGGGTAGGCTTTGATCGTTGAGCTTACTCACACCAAAGACCGATTTTTTGTTTTTGAGCTTCTTTCTCTAAATGTTTAAATCGATCAACATACCGAACGTTGGGAGGAAAAACCACGGTTTTTGCATATCCATTGGCAATCAACCACTCATTCACCATAATCCCATCATCGGTATAGACATAAGCCAATAAGCGGCCATACTGATCTCTTTGCTGTACATCGAATTCCAATTTTACTTTTCGGTTTTCAACCATTTTTCGATTAGCTTGAAAGGCTTCTTCGGCAAATTGTTCGGCATTTTTTTTAGAGCTTTGAAATTCTGGAGCATCAACACCAATGTATCGAAGCTTTTCTCCAGTATTGAGTTCGATGGTATCTCCATCAATCACTGTTTTTACAATATACTGACCGGATTCCTGCTGTAAATAGTTGTACATGATAAAGATAATTACAACCGCCAGCAAAGTGGTTAAAGAATTTTTTTGAACCTTTTTCATTACACCACCCGGTAAAGAGGTTCTTCTCCAGCAAAAACTCGGATTATGTTTTCTGCTGCAATATTCCCCATTTTTAGATTCGCTTCTCGAGTATGAGAGGAAATATGGGGAGTTGCTATGACATTAGGAAGCGATAAAAGTGGGTTATCAAAAGGTGGCTCATGGGTAAAAACATCCAGAGCTGCTCCAGCTATACGATTTTCCTTTAAGAAAAGGTAGAGAGCTTCCTCATTTATAAGCTCACCACGGGCAGTATTGATTAGAAAAGCTTCCTTTTTCATCAAAGAAAGTAATTTGTCATTCACCATCTCACGAGTTTCGTCAGTAAGAGGTGCATGGAGAGAGATAAAATCAGCCTCTTTAAATAAGTTTTCAAGCTCGACTTTTTTATATGGAGTAATTTCTTCGGTAATGAAAGGATCAAAATAGAGCACTTTCATGCCGAATGCTTGGCCATATTGGGCAACATTTTTTCCAATTCTCCCAAAACCGACAATACCTATGGTTTTTCCTTCGAGTTCTAATCCAAAACTGGTTGCTCCCCATTCTTTATTCTTTATTTGCTCGATATAATGAGGAATTTTTCGAGCTAAATTAAGAATTAAAGTAAATGCCATTTCAGCAACTGACACCGAATTGGTTCCAGGAGCATTGGTTACCACAACGCCATGTTTTTGGGCGGAATGAAGATCAATGTTGTCAACGCCAACTCCATGTTTTGAAACCACCTTAAGATTTGGACAATTGGTGAAAACAATTTCACCGACCCGATCCATTCCCACCAATACTCCCTCGGCATCACCAATCAATTCCGCTACAACTTTTTCATTCTCTGGATCGGGATTTTTTTTAATCTCTACCTGGATTCCAGCTGCTTCTAATCGTCGCATTGGATCCTTTGCCGAACGAGCAAAAGATCTGGCAAGAATAACCGTTTTTTTCAAAGACCATCACCTCAAATTGAATTTTCTACTTCCGAATCATCTCCTGATAAAGCGCAAACGCGACAAATAAATATCCAAACACCCTTAATACGACTAAAAAGTTCACTAATCGATCGGGAGAAACGAATAAAGTAATCAAATGGGAGAAACCAAAAATAGCAAATGCAATTCCTATTAAAAGACTAATAATACTCTTTTTTTCCTTGTAACCCCAATAACCTAAAAATAAAACAAAAATACTCAGTGCACCGTTTACTAAACCCACTGTCATTTTACGATCCCCCCAAATTCAACTCAAATTTATTTTTTTGGTTTTTGATACTCATTTGACCTCCATGGTTCACAAAAAATTAAAACTGAACCTTAACTGGTTCCCGCTCTTCTCCCTGAGTCTCAAAATATTCTCGCTTTTTATATCCAAACATTCCGGCAAAAATATTG
>JAAYUP010000352.1 GCA_012517635.1 Candidatus Atribacter alterifermentans | reverse complement strand
TAGTTGCAATAGCTGCTTCAGCTATTGCCTTAAGTTTAGGATTACCGGCGGGTTATGCCTTGGCTCGTTTCCAATTTAGACGAGTTAAAAATCGTGATCTAACTATCTGGTTTCTTTCCCAAAGGGTATTGCCGCCAGTCGTAGTAGTCATTCCTTTTTTTCTCATCATGCGCTCTCTTCATCTTCTTGACCATGTTCTGGGACTGATTCTGATTAATGCTACTTTTACTCTTCCTTTTGCAGTAGTCATCATGCGGCAAACATTTCAAGAACTCCCTATTGAACTTGAGGAAGCGGCTGCAGTGGATGGTTGCAGTGATTTTGATGCTTTTTGGAAAATTTCTCTCCCTTTAGCAGTGCCAACTTTGGTAGCAGTAGCAGCGATCTGTGTCGCTTTTACCTGGAATGAATTTTTATTTGCTTTATCTATTTCTTCGCTTAAGGCAAAAACCTTTCCGGTTTATCTTGCCGGCGCTGAAGACACTCGGGGAGTTCAATTTTGGTTTATTGCAACCAGAACTATTTTGGCAATGGGACCTCCTGTTGTTTTAGCATTATTTATTCAGAAGTACATTGTACGTGGTCTTACCTTCGGTGCTGTTAAAGGATAACGTTTTCTCTTCAGTTCTATTTAAATAATTAACAGTAAGAGAATTATTGACCAGATTAGTTGTTAGAGAAATGCTTTCAGAGAAAACTATAAAGCTAGGGTTCTGTCAATTTCGGCATTTGGAGAATTGAAAAAAGATCCGAATGTACAAATTTGAAAGAGAATTACAATAAATTAAAGTTCAGTAATTGTTAATCCAACGATATTTTCTTCATGAATTTAAAATTGGCAACTAAAAAAGCATAAAAAAACTTAAATAATCCTGTAAATTTTAAGAAGCTCTTTCTTTTTCTTTGCTATCTTCCAAAGTGAAACTCATAATTTTGACTTGGTCGGCTTCTTGATGATGAAGAATTCCTTTCAGTTGGCCATGGTGCATGACCATAATCCGGTCACAAAGGGCGAGAACTTCAGGAAGTTCTGAGGAGAGGAGAATAACCGAAACGCCCATTTTTGAAAGTTCATCAATAAGCTTATAAATTTCTGCTTTAGCTCCGACATCAATTCCGTGAGTCGGTTCATCCATAAACAATATTTTTGGTTTGTGCATAAGCCATCGGGCAATAATCGTTTTTTGTTGGTTCCCACCGCTGAGATTTTTCGAAATTTGTTTTAAGCTGGGGGTCTTGATTGACAATAGATCAACATATTTATTGGAGATTTCCTTTGACCTTTTTTTATTTATAAACTGGAATGCACTGGATAGTTCTTTAAGGTGAACGATGGTCATGTTATCCTGAACTGATAATTTTAATAACATACCTTGTTCTTTACGATTTTCGGCTATCATTCCTAAGCCAAGTTTTATAGCATCCGCAGGCTGGTTAATTTTTACTTCTTTTCCGTTAATAAATACTTTGCCGGAAGTCATTTTTTCCATACCAAAAATACTCTGGAGTAATTCAGTTCGACCTGAACCAACTAAGCCGGTTAATCCTAAAACTTCTCCTTTATATAACTGAAAACTAACATTTTTAACTTTATTTGAAGCACTTATATTTTGAACTTCCAAGACTACCTCGCGACCTGAATAATCTTGAATAAATTCTCGATGTGCTTTCTTTTCAAAATAACGACCAACCATAAGGGAAACCATCTTATCTAAAGTCGCATCTTCTTT
>JAAYUP010000351.1 GCA_012517635.1 Candidatus Atribacter alterifermentans | reverse complement strand
GCTAAACCAATTTCTCGCAATAGTAAAAATTCAATAAGTAACTTCAAATTTTCTGATGCATTAAACATTTCTTTATCGTCAAAAGCTTTACTCTTAAGCGATTTATCTCGATGAACTAAGTAATTACGAGTATCAACAACACGACGTGAAAAGTTATTGTCATTTTTTGTAATTAGATAAGCAATAGGATCAGGTAAATTTTTCAAAATAAGTTCAAGAAGTTTTTGAAGTGAATACTGGTTACCATATTTTATTCTGTTTTTTAGAGCATCTAGATGTGCTGATGATAATGATTCTGGAATAGCTTTTATTAGGATTTCTCTAATTGGTTCATAATCTTCATTTGACATGTATAAGTTATTTCCCTTTATCCTATGAAAAGATTCAATTGCTTGTATTACAGCAAGGAATTTAAAATCTACAGGAAGATCCCGATTGATCGATAATCCAAAATTCAAAGCCGTTACCGTTTCAAGACTAGTGGATTTTTCAAACCAATTATTTAATATTATCTCCCAGTTGTTCGACAAAATGGGACAAGAGAATGGAATCTGTGGTGGCAATAACTCTCTTTTTTCTCTTTTTGTTGTTTGATTAAAACAAAGATCCACTAAGGGAGAAAAATTTTTTTCCTGGGATCTAGATTTTATCTCATTATCTATAAAGAGAAGTAGTTGAATACGTATGATATAAATCGGTCGACCTATAAATAGGCTAAACAATTTTTGAAGGTTAAAAAGTACTTTTAAATTCCACTCAATATTTTGAGAAGAAAATGGAGTTATTCTTATTATTTCTTTGTTTGTACAAGTATAGCTATTATAGTATCTTGTATGAGTTATGACTGGATTAATTGAAATAGTTGCTTTTATAAATTCAACATCAACTGAGATCGAAGGAGGCTTACTATACATTATGATTTCTTTTGAATCTTCTTTTAATTGTTGATATGAAAATGGATCTTGATGCATCCAAGCACCTAAATCCATAAATTCTATTAATGCAGCTTTATAAAGTGTTAAATCAGGATTAACATATCCATCTCCTATATACAGCTGGTTAAAAATTACTCTGGTAATAATAATACAAGAACCATGCGAGTAATTTAGGCTGGAAAAAACTTCATAAACATCAACCAATGTACAATATTTACCATCATGTGTTTTTCCATATAATAATGGTAAATACCCATAATCGTTGTTATTTATTGAAGTCTCTGGCCAAAATGTTCCATCAAGATCTAATTCCATCAATCCTTCTGGATCATATGAGAGTGTCCCAGAGATTATTTCATTCTCTTTTAAGGGTAACCACCAAAAACCCCGCAGTTTAAACTTTTCAGAAATTATAGTTTTATCCATCACTTATATAATCTTTCTTATAATATAATCTGTGTATAATTATTAATGTCATAGCGAACCTTAAAAAATTGAGAAAACAATTTGATCAAGGATAAGGATAGATTGAAGAGCTTTTATTTTCGTATAATCTTCGGGCTTAGCAACTCCATGGGATGTGGTATGCCTTGATAAGGAACAGTCATTGGACAATAAATTAAAATCTTTAAAAAATACATCTTTTAGGTAACGATAGAATTCACTAGGAAATCCTAATGATTCAATAGAAACGAACTTATTTTTTGCTCTTTTTTCAACAAAGTCCATTAAATCTTTCATAGAAGGATTTTTGTTTTTCTCATTGAAATAGCTCATTCTTATTATTCCCTCTATTTCAGGATATAAATTTTTTATACAGTTAATGTAACCATCTTGGTTATTTTGCAGATAGGCATTAATTCTAGCTTTTATAATAGCTTCTTTGTCTTTGACTATTTGCTTTCGCCACCAAGAATTAATAATTGACTTAATTTTATTTTCGTTAAAACTGTCAATGAATTTATTGATGGAATTTTCAAAATCAAACCTATTTTTATAAATTTCAGCTAATTTTCTAAAATCTCCCCCTAATAATCTTATAAACGGAAACCATCCATCTTTAAACATTTCTTCAAATAAAAATTTATTTTGAAGAATAGAATATTCTTTTTGGAAAAGTAAAAACTTATAATAATAACCAAATACTTTCCATAATTCTTGAAGATTCAAAGAATAATGTGGGTTCGTAGTATTGTGAAAGTCGAAATAAAGTCCAAATTTCCAGCCAACTTTAAAACAAAAAATTAACTTATAATTTTCTTTTAAGTCAACATAATCTGCAAAGCAGAGCTCAGTAATGTCGGCAATATCATTTATTGTTACTGCTTCTCGAGCCAAAATATCTCTTTTACTGATAATTTTAAGAAATATAGGTACTTCATTAATATATAAATCGGCGGTTAAATCAGGATGAATTATAATTAGAAAGTTATGAATTCTGTTTACTAAATATCGATTCAAATATATATTCGATAATTCCTCAATATATTCATAAAATATCTTTTGATCTGAGTGAAAAAATCCCTTATAGATAACTCTTACGTCTTCACCTGCAAGAGCATTATTGGCAGTAAAACCGGCGATATTGTTTACTTTATTAATTTTTATCGGCTTGACAATGGAGGGCTTAATTTCCTTTTCCACATTCACCCCTCCTTTTTTCTTCAATTAAATATTAAATAACTTATTTATTCTACTTTCCCAGTCTCCCTCGGGTATAAGCTGGAATTCCACACGTTTGCTGGAGAATTCTTGTCCTAAATCTTCCCAGCTTTTTGCTTCGCCCAATTGATTACAGAGTTCGAAAATATTCTGCTTGTAAACTGTATCCTTACTCCCTAAAATATGCTCACCCTTAGTTTCGATTACATAAATAGTTTTGTAGTCTTCAGGATTTTGTTCATCCTTTTTTGAAGTGATGAAATCGGGGTAAATTTTATTCTTTTTCCACCCCTGAATGGAATAAGAATCCTGGCCAGCGAGGTTACGGAACCACCAGAGTAATTTTTCTTGCTTATCAAGGTAGAGCGCCACACTTTTTTCATACTCATTAAAATATTCTTCAGGATTAAACTCGAAGAGGCTTCTTTGCAATGGAGTATGATCACGATGAATTAATGTTTTCGATTCTTTTTGAATATTGATTTTAGAGGGAAGAGTATAACGCCCTTCGGGAGAAGAAAGAAGAAAAAAGCAGATCTTCATCTCTTTGATTAAATTCTTAAAGACGATTTCGGCTAAACGATCTCGTTCACTCTCTAAATATTGTCTTGAAAGCTGAATAATGAATAAAAAGTTGTTATTGATATCTTTTTTAGAATAACGGGAAAGGAATCCTTGCAATATTTTTTTTGAAAATTCATAAGCAAGCCACGGATTTTTAATGATATCTAATAGTTGACGAGTAAAAAAGATGGTGTCTGCTTCCAAATGACCTTTTTGAGATTGCATAATGATTGGTTTAATAAGTTCATCAGGTTGTGGAGAAAGTGTAACTACAATATTTTGATCTTTTACTTCATCTGAAGCTAAGGTTTTCTCAAATAAAGGATTAAAGTTAACGTTAATCCAGGAGATATTTTTCTCTATGTCCATTTCATAATTAATCTCTCGCCAATGATTCTCCTCCTGAATAATAAACCTTGGAAGGTAAATTTTCCCTTCAAATTTACGCAGATGATTCCGATAATGATAGGAAATCGTACCTGCTGCAACCTCACTCTCGGTTTCGATCGAAACTCTTCCGCTTAGATCTCCTAAGCCTTCTTCTTCAAATCCTTGCTTGATTTGTTGCAAAAGATCGTTCGCTCGGGGACGGAAACAAAATACATAACTTTCATCGAGATCTTTTATTTTCGTTTTTCTGGCTCGAGGTTGCCGAAGAATTCGTCCAACCAATTGAGTCATGCTTAATTTCGATTCGGGATTGGTAAGAACAGTAAGAATATAAGCAAAGGAACAATCCCAACCTTCTTGAAGGGCTTGTTTGGTGATGATGTAACGAATGGGACATTCTTCTGAAAATAAATCAATCCCTTCAATATCATCTGTAGAACTACTTTTAATGGCAATTTGATCTTCTGGTATTCCACATTGGACCATAAGGAATTCTTTGACATCTTCAGAATGAATAAAAATTCCTTTTCTTTGATCTTTACCAGTCCTTTCCACTTGGATAAGAGAAATAGGACGAATATATTCCCCAGTATTGGCTTGATATTCTTTCGCCTTTTCCTCTAAGTAGTTTCTTTTTTCCAAAGTAAGAGAGAGGACATTTCGCCAGTCAGTGGTTGCTTTGCTGATGATATGAAGATCTAGTTTGATCATTTCTTCTCGATTGAGTTGCTGGCCAGTGATATTTACCAGGATATTTTCTCCTTTGGGAGGAGTCGCCGAAAGAGCAACAATGATGCTTGGATTGAAACCTCGTAAGGTTTCCTGGGCAATTTGACTATAGGCTTTGTGGCCTTCATCGAGAATAATGATCGGTTGGAGCATTTTCAGAGTATTTCCCAGTGAGGTTTTAGGTACTTGGCCGAAAATTCCATGATTTTGATTAAAACAATCGAGGTTGGGTATGCTTTCAAGAAGCTTTTTATTCCCTTGGAAGTCATCTTCTGAAGGGAAAAAATCAGTAAATCCTCCGTTATCTTTAAATACCTTTAAAACCTCTTGGTTAAGCCGATTAGCTGAAGGGAGCATAAGTAGAAGAATAATAAGGTTATCATTGAGATCCTGGGGGGAGAATCGATCATTTTTTTCAAGTATCATTGTCCTTCCGCTACTAGCAATATCTAACACTTGCCGATAGGGATGGTTCCGGTCTTTCAAGTGGTTCAGCGTTTGACGATAGATCTGATTGGTAGGAACAATCCATAAAACCACACCAGTTTGCCTTTCAAGATAGATCCGATTAATAATATCTATCACATGGCAAGCAAGCAGGGTTTTTCCCCCACCGGTTGGTATTTTTAGATAGAAATTTGGGAGGTCTTGATTTAACCCATTTTTCTTCGATCGATAGGGTTCTTGGCTGATCTTTTTCCAGGCTGCTTGAGGAAAATCGAAGTAATCTTCAAACACCGATTCGGTATTAGCATTCCTTTTATCGGCTTCATTTTTAGCTTTTTTTAACCATTCGATAAATATTTTTACTTTTGCAAGTGATTCTTTTTGGTATTCTTTTAACTCCACGGAATTGCTTTCTCCAAGCTCTCGATGGTTTTTAACCTTTTATTTTAAAAATTTCAAAAGGAAGTTGACAGAATTCTATTCGAAAGGATAGAAGATGTTCGGTATCAAGGTATTTGGTAGGAGCAAAAACCAATCGTTTTTTTTTATTAATTGGACCCAAAGCTTGAGCTCTTTCTAATGTAAGAGCTGTTGATTTTAAATATTCGATATCGGGTTTATAAAATAAATAGAGTTCATATTCTTTATTTTCTCCAATGAAAAAACGTTTCTCGTCGACTACAGAAGGATTAAATTCTTCTCCTGTTGCGGTATAAAAAATATATCGAGCCAGTTCACGATAAGAGGGAAGCGAATCACCCTCCAGGATACTTTCTAATTCTATTGGTTTACCCAATTCAAAATAACTAAAAGAACCGCCCAGGCCATTTCTGAGGTTTTCATCTTTAGCACTAGGCACGCCTTTAATCACACGCCTCACTCGTTCAGCAGTGATCTCATCGGCATAATCTTCACATTCTACTAATATAAAACGACGTTTCCCCCCATCTTCTTGGTTCAGAGCAAGAACCGCATGTGCTGTTGTACCTGAACCCGCAAAGGAATCAAG
>JAAYUP010000350.1 GCA_012517635.1 Candidatus Atribacter alterifermentans | reverse complement strand
TAATAATTGATTCTGTAAATTAATTATCCTACTTATGCTACTATTTTACGGTAATATTAGGAATAAATAACCAAAAACTAAAGAGAAATGTACTTTATCCTTTACTTTCAAGCTATTCTTCTTGGTGAAAGAAAGGAACTGTGACACAGACTGAATGACGGTTTTTGATAAATATTTTCACCCAATCTGGTACCACACAATTGGCATGGGGGGTCTATAGAGACGGTGAAACCATCTCAATCATTATATGGTTTTTTTATCTTTTTGTATTCTATTTAGGAAGTTATTTGAAGATTTTTTAGATAAAAACATTATTCAATGAAACCCAATGTGCATGATCACCTTGCCGATAATTCGAATCTCCCTGATGTCGGGTTGAACAACAATAGGAGGATAAGCTGGATTAGAGGCTTGCAGAATAACGGTGCTATTTTGGAAAAAAATCCGCTTGATGGTAAACCCTTCATCCTCAATATAAACGATGACTATATCACCGTTACGGGCTTCCAAGTCAGGAGAAAAAAGGACTCGATCACCATGACGAATGCCATCTCCCTGCATACTATCTCCTTTAGCATGGATGAGGTAAGCACGGATACCATTAAGGGACGAATCCGACACTGGGAAGGGGAGAAGGCTTCTTTTGAAAACCTCGTATCCTTCGATGCATTCTTCCAACTCACCACCGGGTTTCCCGCAGGGAATCGAGTTCCCCAACACCGGTACCATAACTTCGCCTTCATCAAGAGTAAAGAAATCTTTCCCGACCAAGCCTAACTGCAAGAAGAGCTCACGCTCAGGGACCCCCAATACTTGATTAATTTTTCGGAGGTTAGTTAGATCCGGTTCAAATTCTCCACTCAGCCAGCGAGACACCGTTGCCGGAGAGACACCAGCTTGTTCGGCTAATTTTCTCTGGGTCATTCCCAATTCTTTTAGTTTTTCCGATAACCATAAGTTAAATTTCATACCATTATTATTTTACACAAAAAATTACGTAAACGCAACTCATATCTCTTGACAAAACACCAACGCATCAGTTAAATTGTTGAGTACAGTAAATAAAAAATTTTAAAATTGATATAACGCAATAAAAAAGAGAGGCGATTTGTCTTGAAATTTACCGGTTTTGCCAATCCATCAGAGCAGTATGCCGAGAAACGCCTGGATTTGAATGCCCTACTTATCCAACGCCCAGCCGCCACTTTTTTTTTTGCGGGCGAAAGGAGAAGACAACAAGAATCTCGGTATTTGTTCGGGTGACATCCTGGTGGTTGACCGGTCAATCCAACCCGGAGATAATGCCCTGGTAGTAGTAGCGGTAGAAGGAACATTACGATTGTCACGAGTAAGAGCAAAGAATGGAAAATTATTGCTTCCCATTGATGGAGAAGCTCGAACAATCGGCGTGGTGACCGCCGTTATCCACTTTCCAAGGTAAAATGATGAAGACCATTGTGGCCTTGGCCGATTGTAATTCTTTTTATGCCTCGTGCGAACGGGCTATGCGACCAGACTTTGATGGGCGCCCAATTGTGGTTCTTTCCAACAACGATACCATGGTGGTAGCAGCTTCGGCAGAAGCGAAAGCAATGGGAATTGATCTGGGAGTGCCACTTTTTAAAATTCAACCTCTGATCAAAAAACATGGCATTGCGGTTTTTTCTTCCAATTATACTCTTTACGCTGATCTATCCGAACGGGTGATGGAAACCATAGCCCGTTTTGTTATGCACTATGAGGTTTATTCCATTGATGAAGCCTTTCTG
>JAAYUP010000349.1 GCA_012517635.1 Candidatus Atribacter alterifermentans | reverse complement strand
TAGCATATACCTTACTCGATTCCAGACGAGCAGCATCCTGATTCGGACCAATAATTGCTAATCCCTCTGAATGAAAGAGATCAACTATTCCGAACGCCAGAGGGGCTTCTGGACCAACCAAGGTAAGGTCTATTTCTTTTTCCTTAGCAAATTGAATCATATCTTGAAAAGAATGAAGGCTTTTGCAAACTCCCAGAGAACTCATCCCTCCATTCCCTGGTATACAATATAATTCTTTAACCTCGGGATTTTGCTTTATTTTCCAGGCAATACAGTGTTCCCTCCCCCCACTCCCTATCAACATGACTTTCATAAAAATTCACCTCCTTACCTTAACCATTCTTCCCTGAATAATGAGTTTATCTTCTAAAAACATTTTAATCGCTTGGCAGTAGATTTCATGCTCTTTCTCAAGAATTGACTCTGAAAGTGATTCTACAGTATCAGTATCTTGGACGAAGACCGGAGCTTGAAGAACGATTGGCCCAGTATCCATCCCTTCATCAACAAAGTGGACTGTACACCCAGTTACTTTTACACCATATTCTAAAGCCTGTTTTTGAGCATCCAAACCAGGAAAAGATGGTAAAAGAGAAGGATGGATATTGAGAATACGATGGGAATATTGTGATATAATGGTTTTCCCAATAATTCGCATATACCCAGCTAAACAGATAATCGATGGATCTTCCTTTTTTAAGGCTTTTAAAAGCTCGTTTTCGTAAGCTTTTTTTCCATTAAAATTCTTATAATCAAGAACGAAAGTTGGAATTTTCGCCTTTTGAGCTCTGACTAAGGCCAAGGCATCAGGATTATCACTAATCACTAAAGATATTTTTCCTGGAATAAAGCCGGATTGGGTTGCATCGATAATTGCTTGAAGATTGGTACCTCTTCCTGAAACTAAAACAACAATCCTTTTTTCAATCATTCCATTTCACCCCTTCTTGATCCAATTCCACTTCTCCAATCAAAAAAGCGTTTTCGCCATTCTCATTGAGAAAATTGAGAGTTTTATCAACTTTGGATTTTTCAATGATCAGAACCATCCCTACTCCCATATTAAACGTTCTCCACATTTCGGTTTCAGGTATTTTCCCAATTTTTTGAAGAAAGGAGAAGATTTCAGGGATGTTTATTTTATTTTTGTATAACGATACTCCGTACTTTTGGGGAAGAATGCGGGGAACATTTTCCACAATTCCACCCCCAGTGATATGGGCAATGCCCCGGACCGGTACTTCCTGTAATAGCTTCAAAACATTCTTAACATAGATCCGGGTTGGCTTTAGTAATTCCTGGGCTAAGTCAAGGTCACCAATGACTTGATCGTACTGAATATGATTCCAATCCAAAACCTTTCTTACCAAAGAAAACCCATTACTATGAAGTCCTGATGAGGCTAAGGCAATAACTCCATCACCTTTTTGAATATGATGTCCATCGATGAGATTTTCTTCTAAAACTGATCCAACAGCAAAACCAGCTAAGTCATAATCATTATCCTGATACATACCTGGCATTTCAGCCGTTTCTCCTCCCAATAAAGCACAGCCAGCTAATTGACACCCCTGGACAACTCCTGAAATGACTTTTTCCAGAATTTTCTCACGTAGTTTTCCACAAGCAAAGTAATCAAGAAAAAACCAGGGTTCAGCACCAGCACAGAGGATATCGTTGACACACATCGCTACCAGATCAATTCCAATAGTGTCATGAACCCCCAGATGGATTGCAATTTTCAATTTGGTTCCAACC
>JAAYUP010000348.1 GCA_012517635.1 Candidatus Atribacter alterifermentans | reverse complement strand
ATTTTCATCCTCATCTGGTGCTGCAAAGCAGCATGACCGTCTATCCTGTAAATACCGTGAACCGTGAAGCGTGAACAGTTTAAAAACCACCCTCATCCTATCCTTCTCCCATCAAGGGAGAAGGAATTATGTAAACTCAATTCAATTAAATATTTTACTCAATCATCCCATCATTGAAGATATCAAAATGAATGGGTTTTCTATCTATTTCTTTGCAATAAGCAACACAAACTTTTAACAGAAACTTTATTATGAATCATAGTGTGCTCTGACTTATTGAATTATAACACCGTGAGTTTAAAAAAGTATGAATTATGGGCTTTGCTTTGAGAGACAAGCAAATTAAAGTTTTTTGAGGATATTGTCTTATAAAAAAAATGGCGCCCTCAAGCGGATTTGAACCGCTGTCGCCGCCTTGAAAGGGCGGTGTCCTTACCAGGCTAGACGATGAGGGCGCATATACTATACATATTTTACTAAGTCGAACAAGCAGTGATTATTCTATAGAAATTATCCTTTAATATCAAGACCCAGAATTAAAAATTCTCAAAAAATTTTAAAAAAGCCCGGTCTTGCCGGGCTGAATAATCATTCCTTAATGATTGCACTTGTAGGACAGGAATCGATTGCTTCGTCAACACATTCTAAGTTTTCATCACTTCCAGGTTTTACGACGCATTTCCCATCATCATTCATTTCAAAAACATCGGGACATATCTGAACACATAATTCACAACCAATAGCAGCTTCTTCATCAATTTTGAGAGCCATGTGCTATTCCTCCTGTTTATGGTGTTGAAAAATCACGCAACATTATACCATATCTATTTTCAAACCAGAGTTAAATTGTAAGAAAAGTTAATAAAATTAATAACAATTTTCATTACAAATATACTTTTCGAGCTAACTCTCTTCCTTTTTTGGTTTTAAAAAATTTATCAATAAACTCCTCGAGCTTGTTTTTTTTAATCTTTTCATTTTGTAAATTAACCAGCATATCCGCTTCAATCAGAATTTGAAAATCAATCCCATCTGCCTTGGAAAAATTGTGGTGATTCCCCACTATATAGGCGACTCGTTTTATAAATTCTGGGTCCTCCTCGGCTTGTTTGGTTATTTCTCTTACTAAAGGTGGCTCTTCTATATGTTGAAACTTGCCTGCTTTAGAACCATATTTTTTCTCGGCTACCAATATTCCTATATCGTGAAGAAGAACAGCAACCTCGGTGCGTCTTTTTTCCTCTTCACTCATACCGGTTTGGTCGGAGAGAATTTGTTGAGCATATTCCAAGACTTTTTTGGTATGATCAATCATATGAACATCATCATGAAAACCTTCCTCCACCTTCTGCCAATACCAATTTACATCATGAGCCATCTTCAACCCATCCCCCTTTCGACTTCTGGTTTCATTTCATCCATTAATTTCCGGATTTCTATTTCATTAAAGCCAAAATAATGACCAATTTCATGTAAAACGACGTCTTTTAAAACTCCTGGCCATTCTTCATTATCTCGGACCACTTTCATTAAGTTCTCATAGAATAATGATATCCTATCGGGAAGAACAAAAGTATACCCTGGGCCTCTTTTGGGAAGAGGAACTCCCTGATAAAGTCCTAATATCATTGCTCCATGAAATTGCCGTTTTATTTCCGGATTCGGACGATCCTCAATAACAAACTCTAAATTTTTAATATTTTCTCGAATATGGTCAGGGAGTTGATCAAGAATATCCCGAACCATTCCCATTATTTCATCTCTTTCCATAATAACTCCCCCCCTCTCTATTCTCGGCCTTTACCAGAATCCACCAATTCCATGAGAACTTCGGGATAAGGTTCAAAAAATCGCTGATTTTTTAGATGAGGTTCATCAAAGCGAATAACCCAGGAACGAAGGAGTTGAAGATGAGTTGTAAAGGTACTTCGACCTGCTCGATATTTCTCCAAAGAATCGAGAAAAAAAGCCTTCTCATTGGTATGAAGTCGGGTGGAAAAATAACCCAGGGCATGCATAAACACATTTATCATCGAGGGAGCCTTGGGTGAACGAAAAAGGGCTTTTAAAAGGTGAGAGCGATAATCGTCGTAAACTTCCTTTATTGGCTTTTTATTCACTTGAGCAACAATTCTCCCCATCATTCTCATTTCGCTTTGATTATAAGCCATAAGAAGTAATTTCAGTTCGGTATGGAACTGAACCAGTATAAGAATATCTCTGATTATGATTTGTTAACAATACTAAAAGTTACTGCTTCTCTTTTCCTCTTATATCATACCCTATTCGGTAAATATAGTGAGAAGTGAACCGGTGAGTGGTGAATATGTAGTTCTCAAATAAACCTAATAGCATTTTTCCTTTTTCCCTCTCCCTCTTGGTGTTTCACTCTTTTTCACTAAATCATTCTTATGATCCTCATGAGGTGTCATCAAGCGGGGTGAATATCTAACCCGAAAATCCCTTTATAAGCTTAATTTATCAATATTGTTTTTCCTATTAAACTGGGATAGAATGAAAAAAAGATTCTAATCAAAAATCAAGGGGGTTAAAAAGTTGAAAAAGAAATTTAGTGTTTCTAACATCATTTTTTTATTGGTTCTGGTATTGCTTTTTTGCAATTTCAACCAAGGGGCATGGGCAGCCAGTACGAAAAAAATTGGATTAATTTGCGCAACCGGTGGATTAGGAGATAAATCTTTTAACGATATTGCTTTTGCCGGAGCTACCCAAGCCAAGGAAGAGTTCAATGTCGAATTTGATTATGTGGAACCAAAAGCAGTAGCTGAGTACGAGGGATATCAACGCGATTTTGCTATGTCCCAAGAGTATGAAATCATTATCTGCGTTGGTTTTGATCAAGCTGATGCTCTGAATAAAATTGCGGCTGAATATCCTAACCAAAAGTTTGCCTTGGTTGACATGGTTGTTCAACAACCCAATGTCGCCTCTCTCCTCTTCAAAGCGAATGAAGGAAGTTTCCTTTTGGGAGTCGTTGCTGCCAATATGAGCCAGAGTAAAAAAATCGGTATGATAGGTGGCATGGATATTCCTCTAATTCGTGATTTTTTTGTAGGATTTGAAGCAGGTGTGAAATGGGCAAATACCGGCGCTGAAGTCCTTCCTGGAGTTTTTGTGGGAAATTGGGCTGATCCCACTAAAGGAAAAGAATTAGCTATCAGCTTAATCGATAGTGGAGCTGATATTATTTGGCCAACTGCTGGTAAAAGTGGATTAGGTGCTTTGGAAGCTGCTCAAGAACGGGGAGTTTTTGGGATGGGAGTTGATGCCTGCCAATGTTATGTAAACGAGAAAATGGTAGCCAGCATGACGAAACGAGTCGATATCGCTGTATATGAAACCATCAAAAGCGCCTATGACGGTACTTTTCAGGGTGGCATCCTTGAAAAAGGAGTTGCCGATGGTTGGGTTGGAATGTGTCGTCTTTCAGAAGAAGAAAAATTTTGGGAAGAAAAATATGGGTTCACCCATTCTGTTTCATTACCACAAGAAGTTCTTGATAAAGTTATAGAAGCGCAAACCAAGATTAAAACCGGCGAAATAATTGTCCCACGACCGGCCGAATTTGGAGGATAGAATATCTTTATGAGTGAAGCCCTGGCACTTTATGGGTTTACCAAATACTTTCCTGGTGTTCTTGCTAATGATCATATTGACCTCTCAATCAATCAAGGTGAAATTCATGGTCTCCTTGGTGAAAACGGTGCCGGCAAAACCGTACTTATGAGTTCCCTCTATGGGCTTTATCGACCTGATGCCGGGAAGGTATTCATACGAGGTCAAGAAGTTACCATTCACAGTCCATCCCAAGCCATAACCTTTGGGCTTGGGATGGTCCATCAGCATTTCACTCTTGTCGAAAACATGACAGTATGGGAAAACATCATGCTTGGTAAAGAATTACGCCGGGGTTTCATTCTTGATAAAAACCAAATACGAAGTGAAATTCAACAACTACTGGATAAAACCGGTTTTGACATTGACCTTAATGCGAAGATTTATGAATTACCAATCGGTCTTCAACAAAGAGTGGAAATTTTAAAGATCCTTTATCGAGGTGCTGATATATTAATTTTTGACGAACCAACGGCTATCTTGACACCCCAAGAAGTTGATCAGCTTTTTAAGACCTTTCGTCAATTAGTCCAAAATGGAAAAACCATCATCTTCATTTCCCACAAATTAAAAGAAATTTTTTGTATATGTGATAGGGTAACAGTTTTACGCAAAGGGAAAAAAATTGGTACTCTATCCATTAATGAGGCAACTCCCGAATCTTTAGCAGAAATGATGGTTGGTCGGAAAGTATTCTTTTCATTTGATAAGTCAAAAATTCCTCAATCGGAGATTATCTTATCAGTAAGAGAAATGAATTTCTCTGGAGGTAAAAAACATCAAAATTTGCAAAATATTAACTTTGATATTCATGCCTTTGAAATTCTTGGTGTTGCGGGTGTTGAAGGGAATGGTCAAACTGAATTGGTTGAGGTGTTGGTCGGTTTACAAAAACCCCAAAGAGGTAAAATTTTTTTTCAAAATAAAGATATTAGTCATTTTCCTCCTAAAAAAAGAATTCTCATGGGAATTTCTCATATTCCTGAAGACCGCCCCAGGCGAGGAATAGTTCCTGATTTCTCAGTTAAAGACAATCTTATTCTTGGCTTTGAAGACCTTCCTCCTTTTAAAAGAGGATTAATTAGTCGTAATGAGGCTGCTATCAATCAATTTTCACAAACCAAGATTCAGGAATTTGAAATTGCTACTCCAGATGAAAACACTTTAATAAAAAACTTAAGTGGAGGGAATCAGCAAAAGGTTGTTTTAGCGAGAGAACTATCCCGTGATGTAAAACTGGCTATTGCTTCCCAACCGACTCGAGGATTGGATATTGCCGCTAGTGAGTACGTACGGAATAAATTAATTGATCTCAAGAATAATGGTTCGGGTGTTCTTCTCATTTCAGCTGACCTTGATGAAATCCGTTCGATCAGTGACCGAGTTATCGTACTTTACGAGGGGCAAATTATTGGAGAATTAGCTCCCGATGCCGATGAATATCAATATGGACTGCTTATGGGAGGAACTGCGTGTTAAAAAAAACTATAAATTACCTCGATCGTTCCAGTTCTATCCTTCCTGAACTGATTGCGATTGCACTGGCTTTTCTGATTAGCGCCACCATTCTTCTCATAACTGGTTATCAACCCATACGTGCTTTTACCGCTCTTTTTCGCGGAGCTTTTGGTAGTAAATTTGCCATTGGACAGACGCTCACCCAAGCCACTCCGATACTTTTTACTTCATTATCTTTTCTCTTAGCTTTTCGTTCGGGAATCTTTAATATTGGCATTGAAGGACAATTTTTAATCGGTGCTTTTACGGCTGCAGTTGTTGGATCGAGTATAACCGGCCTTCCACCGTTAATCCATGTGATTATTTCTTTGTCTCTTGGTGGAATTTTCGGTGCCCTTTGGGGACTCATCCCAGCTCTATTAAAAATATTTACCGGTGCTAGTGAAGTTATTACAACTATGATGATGAGTTATATTGCCAGTCATCTTACCAGTTATTTGGTAAATTACCGCTTTAAAGCTCCCGGTTGGGTTGCTCAAACCAATCCTGTTCAGCCCAGCGCAATTTTGGTTAAAATCCTACCACCCACCCAGCTTTCAGTTTCTTTTCTCATTTCTTTAGGTTTCAGCATGCTGGTTTTTTATTTTCTTTTTAAAACCTATCTGGGGTATCAAGTTTGTGCTGTTGGCTTAAATCCAACAGCAGCAGAAAACCGGGGAATTCCTGTTCATTCACGAATTCTTATGGCATTTTTACTCAGTGCTTTTGTTGCTGGGGTGGGAGGAGCCGGCGAGGTCCTTGGAGTCCACGGACGGTTTGTGGAAGGATTTTCACCAGGGTATGGGTGGGATGGAATTGCAGTGAGCCTCGTGGGACGGCTCCACCCCTTTGGATGCATTGTTGCTTCGGTTTTATTCGGAATGTTACGTGCTGGTGGTATGTCTATGACTCGATCTACTAAAGTTCCATTGGATATATCTTTAATCATTCAATCCTTGGTAATCATTTTAGTTGCTGCTCCATCATTTATTAAATTTGTAATTTTAAGGCGGAAAAACTAAGATGATGAATATTGTAGCTCTTATTAATATTAGCTTTTTCCAAGCGGCACTAAGAATGGCAACACCTATCGCTTTTGCTTCTCTGGGTGGCATGTTTAACGAAAGAGCCGGTGTCGTTAACATTGGATTAGAGGGAATCATGCTCAATTCAGCCTTTTTCGCAGTATACGCCACCTATTTAACCGGAAGTTCTTTCATGGGGACCATTGCCGGACTGGCTTCTGGTTTGGTTTTAGGAGCAATATTGGCAGTTTTGACAGTTAAATACCATGGAAATCAAATTGTAGTAGGAACAGGCTTTAATGTTTTCGGACTGAGTTTTAGCGCCTATATGTGTCAGAAAATTTGGGGATCGAGGGGTGCATCGGAAACGATTATAGGTTTGGAAGAAAAAAGTATTCCCATTTTGGCTAAAATCACCTGGATTGGTCCTATTATAAATAATCAAAATATCCTTGTTTATCTTATGATTTTAATTTTTATACTTTCTCACATTTTGCTTTATAAAACGCACTGGGGTCTTCGACTCCGAGCGGTTGGGGAAAATCCTCAAGCAGCAGATACTTCTGGAGTCAATGTATATCAATATAAGTATTTTTACATTATTTTAGGATGTATGATAGCTAGTTTAGGAGGGGTATTTCTTTCAATTGGTCATTTGAATTTTTTTGCCTGGGGAATGACCAGTGGCCGGGGCTTTATTGCTCTGGCAGCTATGATTTTAGGAAAATGGACTCCTTTTGGGTGCTTAGCGGCTAGTTTTCTCTTTGGTATAACCGACGCTTTGCAGATGAGACTTCAAGCCCTCGGTATTCTTCCCTCACAGATTATCCTTCTCTTGCCGTATGTAATCACCATTCTGGTTTTAGCTGGCTTTGTTGGACGTTCCATCTCTCCATCCAATTACAAACCTTATATAAAACAATAGATCATCTTTCTGTTTAATTTCATCAGATGAAGATGAAAATACCTATTTCAATTCGTCACTGCGAGTCTAACCGTTTTTTGTTGGACGACGTGGCAATCTTTGCCACCCAGTTTGTCATTCTGAGGAGTCCGGTGTTTTTGACCGGACGACGTGAGAATCTCATCTGATGCCGCAAGCGTCATCCTGAGGCTTCGCTTTTTGAAGCCGTGAGGATTTTATCTTTTAATCAAATTTCTTTTTTATATTCTCGGGATAACCATTAAAGATATAAAGGCATCCTTCGCGCCGCGAAAGCGGCACTCCTCCAAGGAGGGGAATTGCTCAATTCAATCCCCATTGAGGGGGGATTCAAAGGGGTGTGCCTTTCTCTTTTTTTTGTTTATTCTTTTTTCACCAATTTCGGTATTCTTAGGATAGACCCTCATGCTACATGGCAGCACCAGATAAGGATGAAAATGCTTTCCCCTCACATACACCTCTCCTACCAGGGGAAAGGAAAAAAGGGAATGAATCTTTTTTAGAGCAGAATTTTTCAACTCCGTAAATGGTTTTTACAAAATTGATTTAATCACTCCACCATCAAAATAATAAGACGAACCAATACAATACGCAGCAAGCGGTGAACAAATAAATACGATGAATTTTGCCAATTCTTCTGGTGTAGCAAACCTGGAAATCGGCGCTAAATCCTTTGCTACTCGATCAAGATATTCATCGGGAGTGATTCCTAAATCCTTGCTTAAAATAGTAGCCGTCTTTCTCCAGTCTGGAGTGATAATAAGACCTGGACAAATTGAATTGACATGGATGTTATCGTGAACCAACTCATTAGCTAAACATTTTGTTAACATCACTAAAGCTGCTTTGGTCGTATTATAAATAGGTTCATAATCCAATGGTTGTTTCGCACAAACTGATGCAATATTAACAATGGCTCCCCCTCCCCGCTTTTTCATAAAGGGAACCAACAAACGGGATGTTCGTATTGCTGCCATGACATGTAAATCCCAATAGGAATACCATTTTTCATCAGGTGCAGTCATAATTTTTTCCGCGCTGCCGGTTCCAGCATTGTTTACTAAAATATCCACTCCACCAAAGTATTTCTCGATCTCGGTGACAAATTTTTGAATATCTTCCATCTTGGATACATCAGCTTTTACCCCCAAAACCTTAACCCCAAATTCATTTTGAATTTCATGGGCTACTTCTTGGAGTCGTTCCTCATTACGAGCGCAAATTGCTATATGAGTTCCTTCTCTTGCCAGCTCTTTAGCAACTGCCAAACCAATACCAATACTTCCTCCAGTAATACAAGCAATCTTATTTTTAAGTTGCATATCCATGTTCTTCTCTCCTTTTTTATTTCGAATGAATCAGTTACTGAAATTCTACTTTTCTATGATTTTAATTGTAAATATATTTATTTATATCTATCCTGTAAACTACAACAGGATAGCAGCCTACGGCGTAAGATGAAAAAAATTGTAAAAGACAAAAACTGAGAGGATAGACCACTTTAGTTTTCATCCTCATCTGGTGCTGCGAAAGCAGCATGAGGGTCTATCCTGAAAATACCGTGAAGTGTGAACCGTGGTGAACCGCTACTAACGTTCTTTCCTTCTTAATTTTTTCCTCTCCCCTGGTGGGAGAGGTGTAGGTGAGGGGGAAGTCATTTTCATCCTTATCTGGTGCTGCGAAAGCAGCATGAGGGTCTATTCTGTAAACTGCACAGGATTTCAGCCTACGGCTATCTATTTCTGTCATCCTGAGCGGTGCTTTTCCGCGTGAGGATCTTATTTTTTTATTCAATATTTTTTTAAGAATAAGATTTTCAGGTTTTCAGAAAAGAAACACCATAT
>JAAYUP010000347.1 GCA_012517635.1 Candidatus Atribacter alterifermentans | reverse complement strand
TTACTGCTCCGTCATTACGAGGAGCAAAGCGACGTGGCAATCTCATTTATTCAGTCTGTTATTCTGAAGAGTCCGGTGATTTTCACCGGACGACGTAAGAATCTCATCCTATAAAGTTTTTATAAAAAAAAATCGCAAAGATGAGATCCTCACGCCCTTAAAGACTGAGGGGGGAGAGGGCGCGAGGGGGAGAAAAAGGAGAAGGGAAGAGGTTTCAAGATGACTGATTAAAGAATTCATTTGGAGGTATTTTCTAAATAGACAATAACGTATGATAAATGGTAATTGATTTGGAGTTTTATGAATCAGGAGGTTTTATCTTTTGGATGAAAATCAGCCCCTTTTAAAGATTGTGAATGTCTCGAAGAGTTTTCCAGGAGTCCGAGCTTTAGATAAAGTGAATATGGCTTTAATATCTGGGGAAGTTCATGCTCTGGTCGGAGAAAATGGAGCCGGTAAATCCACTTTGGTGAAAATTATATCTGGAGCCTATATCCCTGACGAAGGATCAATCGATATCGGGGACAAGTCTTTTCGATCTTTAAATCCTTATCAAGCAAGATTAAACGGAATTGCTACCGTTTACCAAGAACAACAATTGGTTCCCTGGTTGTCTGTAGCAGAGAATATATTTTTAGGGATGGAACCTCGCACCCGTTGGGGAAGCATAGACTTTCTCGCCATGAAACAACAGGCTGAGGGAAGGATTCGTTCTTATGGCTTAAGTATTCAGCCTAATGATTTAGTTGCTGCTTTATCAGTGGCAGCCCGTCAGGAGGTTGCCATCTTAAAAGTACTAGCTCGTCAAGCTAAAGTTCTTCTCCTTGATGAACCAACCGCATCTTTAACCGGATCTCAAGTGGATTTTTTATTTCATTTAATTCATCAACTTCAACAACAAGGAATAGGTATACTCTATATATCCCACTATTTAGATGAAGTTTTAGAAATCGCCCAAAGAATAACTGTGTTACGAAATGGACAATGCGTTGGCACCTTCCAAAAAGGGAGTCTGACCAAAGAAACATTAATTGAAAAAATGGCAGGGCATAAGCTTGATTCCTCTGCTGTTGTCAAAAAACCAATTGGGGAGAAAATCTTAGAACTAAAAGATATTTCCTGTAAAAACCTCCTTCAGAAAGTGAACCTCTCATTACACAAAGAGGAAATACTCGGGATTCTTGGAGGAAACGATTCAGGTTGTCATGAACTTATTCGGTTACTAGCTGGACTTTTGCCTTTTTCTCAGGGAAAAATGTTTTTAAAAGGAGAACCTTATTCTCCTAATAGTATTTATGATGCCTTGGAAAAGGGATTATTTTTTATTCCGGAAAATATGCGCAAAGAAGGTTTGGTTCTCCCCCTTTCTTTAGCAAAAAACATTACCCTTTCTAATCTGAAGGAAATTCTTACCCAAGGTTTTATCCACCTGAAAAAAGAGGGTGATCAAGCTCAAAATTTAGTGAAAGCGCTAAAAATAGTTACACCATCAGTGAAAACTGAAGTACAGTATTTGAGTGGAGGGAACCAGAGGAAAGTTCTTTTTGCCAAGGCTCTTTTTGCCAATGCCCAAATTTGGCTCTTGGAAGAACCCACTCAAGGTGTAGATGTAGAAGCCCGTCAGGAAATCCATCGTTTACTTTTCGATATCAAATCAAAACAAAAAAGTATTCTCCTTGTCTCTTCAGATCTTGAAGAACTTATTACTGTTGCTGATCGAATAATCATATTACGTCGTGGACAAATTGTAGAGGAAATTACCGATCTTTCTTCTACCAGTCCTAAAGAATTACTGCAAGCTATGTTAGGAGGGTAAATTATGTTTTCTTTCGCTTCCTTTGGTAGAAATATATTAGTGTTAGTTCTTTTAGTCATTATCATTTTTACCGGTATAATCAATCCTCGTTTTTTAAGTCTACAAAACATATTGAATATTCTTCAACAAATCTCGGTTTTGGGT
>JAAYUP010000346.1 GCA_012517635.1 Candidatus Atribacter alterifermentans | reverse complement strand
CATAAGCATACCCGGCTTGCCCATACGTCACGCACCCGGGCGCAACGTTCCCGTTCACTCAGCCAAAGGAATTATGCGTCCAAACGTACCGTCCCGCAAGATACGAGACGGACTGGCTGGCCAGTTGTTATATGCTAACATACGTACAATAACCCGGTCAGGTTTACCGATCCGAGTGGGCACAAGGCATGTTCGAATGGAGGTGAAGGTTCTGATTCTTGTGGCCCGGATCAATATCAAAATTTAAAATTTCGGTATCGATTGTTTAAAACCTATATTTGGCAACCATTGCCAGAAATTAATGAGATTAAAACCGGAGTGAATTTTCCAAAAAAGCCAGATGGAATCGAATGGGAAACTTGGACCGTGATGGTTAAAAATAGAACGTCTGAATATTATGAAAAATATCGAGAACAGCTCTTTCTAAGTGGATATACCATGTTTATTTCTGAAGAGGGTATGATAAAAGATCAAGCGCTTATTAGTTTAGTAATTTCAGGAGAATTTGGAATTTACAAACTCACGAATTCACAATCTTTTACAGACCATTTAGGCGCATTGTCAAACCAGTATACTAATAACTCCTATGAAACGTATGGGACGGCAATTTGCGAAGGGGGGTGCCCTTCTATAAAATCCCAACTTGAATGGCTTCAAGCATTTGAAGCGATAAGAAATAAAAAAGCGTTTGAAGTAGCCTTTGGCCCTAATCTTTTGCCCTCTGATCTAAGGCCAAGATGGTCTACATTTCTTGTTGATGCGACAACCGTCATGGGACCACCTTTTGGTTCCTATGATTCTTGGGGAGTCGGCGATGATGGAAATGAAATCTTAAGGTAGGAGGCTTCAATGAAGAAGAGGATTCTATTTTTTGTATTAACAATGTTAATTTTGGCATCTTGTTCTTCATTATTTCCATCTTCTGATTATCCGAATGTGGCTACACCAGTTGAGGTTTTTACTACTCAGACAACTCAGACTCCATCAATACCTGAAAAAACCACTGAAACTCATGGTTACAATGCAAACTCAGGTACTAGTGATGCTGATATTCCAATTTGTGTGAACAGCAACAACCCATTGCCATTATCGAATTTATCTGCAATTGATGGCGCGATTATCTACAGAAATCATAAAGGAACAGAATGGTTTTTATTGGCTGGTACTCCACCATCTGTGCAAGCCATAAACCCACTAAGGAAAGGAGCAGATTCAATCGCTTTTTCAAATAACGGGCATGGAATGTTGGTTTATTCACAGAAACCGATATCATCAGGCCTTGAAAATCATTACCCTATTTGGATAATATCGAATGCTGGGAAAGAAAAGGAGTTAATAATCGATATTACATCCATGGTTTCCATTATTAAAGACCAATTAAGCAGCACAGATCAGCTAATTTACTGGACATTTACTTGGGTAAACGAAAAAATTGTTAGAGTAAGGGCTGCTTTTGGAGAAACACCTGATCAAGAATTATTTAATTATATTTATGGCTATTTTGACGTCGAACGAGGGGCTTGGTGGGATGCTCCATTAATGTTGATTTCAGATCGTAATGATTATGATTGGTACGATTTTTCGACAGATTTAAGTCGTATGGTATATACCACCAAGAATAATAATTTCGTTCTAAGGGATGTTGAAACTGAAAAGGAGTTATGGAGAATTCAAGCTGGAACAAATCAACTCCCGCCTTTTGCAACCTGGTCCTTCGATAATGAAATGGTTGCTTTTTGGACGGATAATAAACCTCAAGATATTCAAATGCTATCGAGAGATGGAAGCAATTATGAAATAGTTCCAAAACCAATCTTTAAGGATTCATTCCAGGAGTTTATTCCATATCGAGGCTTTTTCGAATGGGCGCCTGAGAGTTATCGCCTTGCAATAACAGGAAAAGTAATCAATAGTCGAAATGATTCCACTGTATCTTTGCTATTGATCTATGATGCAAGGTTAAGGAAATATATCTTTCAGTGTCCAATTGGTGATACTGATATAAGAACAGTAGGAACCAATATTCTATGGTCACCAGATGGGAAATTCATAATACCAGAAACCCATCAAAGCAAAACCATCCCGTTTAATCTCTACGATGTATCTACTCATTTGGTTTACCATCTTCATCCCCCGGGGTTTGCCGGTGCAGTTTGGCTTAGTGAATTTCCAGATGATTGGAAATAGACAACCAGTGGGTAGATACCGCCTTGAAAGTCAAGAGGTAAAAGAAGGTTGCAGCAGGAATTGGGATCGAAACATGAGGGAACTGTGACGAGCGCGATCTTCTGCTACGACGCCAACGGCAACATGACGCAAAAGATCGACGGCAGCACCACCAGTTACACGTATGACGCCGAGAACCGCATGGTTTCTGTATCGGGGGCGGCCAGCGCCACGTTTGTTTACGACGGCGACGGTCGCGATCTTTGCACCCCCGAGCGAAGCGAGAGGGGAAACAGGGTGAAGGGCGTGGTGGGCGGCGTGACCACCACCTACATCGGGAATTACTTCGAGTGGTCT
>JAAYUP010000345.1 GCA_012517635.1 Candidatus Atribacter alterifermentans | reverse complement strand
ATGAATCTATTGAAATTGCTAAAGAATTAGAAAAAGCCGGAGTTGCTTTTTTGGATATCAGTGCAGGTATTTTTGAGGCTGCCGGTCCAACCATGGATCCAATGTATTACGAAGAAGGATGGAACACTTATACGGCTGAGGCAATTAAAAAAGCAGTCAAAATTCCGGTTATAACCAGCCATACTCTTCGAACTCCTGAATATTGCGATAAAATCATTGCTGAGGGAAAAACCGATATGGTTGGGTTATCGAGACAGATGATCGCCGATCCCTATTGGGCGAACAAAGCGAAAGCTGGAAAAGTGAAAGAAATTAGAAAGTGCATTTCTTGTCTGATTGGATGCTGGAAAGAGTCGCTCTATGTAAAAAGGGAAATGAGATGTGCAATTAATCCAGCTATTGGTGATGAAAGATTCTTGGATTTAAAACCAGCATCGACGAAAATGAGTGTTGCTGTGGTTGGTGGTGGAATTGCTGGCATGGAAGCAGCCAGAATCGCTACCTTGAGGGGACATCAGGTTACCCTTTTTGAAAAAGAGGATGAATTAGGAGGAATTTTAAGAACCTGTTGCATGGTTCCTCCTAAATCAAAAATGAAATGGTATATGGATTGGATTCGAGAACAAATTAAAGAATTAAAGGTTGAAGTAAAACTGAATACAATAGCAAAACTGGATGAGCTCAAGAAGTACGATGTTGTTTTATGCGGGACCGGCGCAAAGACAGTGGCTCCTGATATCCCTGGTGTGGAAAAAGCAATAAAATTTGAAGATGTTCTTCGATGTGCCAAGAAAAATTGTGAATATTGGCCAAAAGAAAGAACAGTCAAAGCAGTCAAAATTGGCCAAAAAGTTTTAGTTTGGGGGAATCATTATGCTGCTACTGATACAACCGAAGCCTTGGCATTGAGAGGTAAAGAAGTCATTTACGTAACTGAAGATAAAGAAGTGGCCCCTAATATCGAACCAATTCATCGTGAAGTGATGATGTTACGTTTTAATGGTGGAAACGGTCAAGGTCTGGAAGAAAAAGCATTTAAATTTCCAGTTGAAATTCGTCTTAACACGACTGTCGTTGAAATCAAAAATGGAGAAGTAGTCCTAATGAACGGTGCTTTTGAAAAAGAAACCATTCCAGTCGATACAGTTGTATTCGCTAAAACTGAACCAAATACCGAACTATACGACAGCTTGTTAGCAGCTGGTCTTCATGTTGTTAATATCGGTGATTCAAAGCTCATTAGAAATGTTCGAGGAGCAATGACTGATGGAGCTAATGCTGGGTTGATGATAGATGGAGATGTATTTATGAATGCAAACAATACTCTTTCTTATGGGTTACCGTATGATGTAAGACTTCAAATGAAATAAAAAATAGTAAGAGAGCATAGAAGAGGACCAAACCACTAATTGAGGTCATTTAAGAAAGGAATGAATATTTTTACCCTTCATTCTGCTAATTTTTTCTAAAAGAAGAAAGGGGGTTGAAACCACTTGAGAAAGGAGCAAATTCCCCCTTCTTTGAATATTTGTTAAGGAAAGAAGCTTTTACTAAAAAGAATGAAATAAATATATATTGACATAATACCGAATAATTGCTCAGTTCTTATTACTGAATCCAGCATTTATGAGGAGGTTCGTTTTCTATGTTTAAACTTGGTTTTGTAAGTGCAATTTTGGCCGATTTCAATTTTGAGGATGTGATCGATTTTGCATCTGCTCACGGATACGCTTGTGTAGAAATGCTTTGTTGGCCAAAGGGAAAAGCAGAAAGAAGATATGCTGGTGTTACTCATATTGATGTTAACGAGTTGGATGAACAAAAAATCGATTCAATAAAAAAATATGTTAAAGAGAAGAATGTTGAAATATCGGCATTAGGTTATTATCCCAACCCTCTTGACCCTGATCCGGAAAAAAGCAAATTTTACATTGAACATATCAAAAAAGTCATAATAGCAGCAGCCAAACTCGGACTCAAAAATGTGAATACCTTTATTGGAAAAGATAAGAATAAGAATACTGAAGAAAATTTTGAAACCTTCAAAAAAGTATGGCCAGCTATTATTCAACACGCAGAAGAAAATAAAATAAAGATTGGTATTGAAAATTGTCCAATGTTTTTTACCAATGATGAATGGCCTGGAGGGAATAATTTAGCAACCACTCCAGCAATATGGAGGAGAATGTTTGAAGAAATAAAAAGTGATTATTTTGGCTTAAATTATGATCCCTCTCACTTACTCTGGCAAAAGATTGATTACATACAACCAATTTATGAGTTTAAAGATAAAATTTTCCATGTTCACATTAAAGATGCTAAAATTTTCCAAAATAAATTAGATGAGGTAGGAATATTAGCAACACCCCTCGAATTTCATATTCCTAAACTGCCAGGATTGGGAGATATAAACTGGTGGAAGTTCATATCTGCTTTAACGGATATTCGATACCAGGGGTGTGCTTGTGTTGAAGTCGAAGATCGATCTTTTGAAGATTCATTGGATTCACGAAAAAAATCATTAATTTTAAGCAAGCAGTATCTCAATCAATTTATAGTTTAAAAATAACTCAGAAGTGTCTTTCCATGGTAATATTTATTGAAGGGGGAGGTGAAATAGAATTTGACTTTAAAAATGAAGGAGATTGTTTTTTTAAAATTAAAATTTTAAGGAGGTTTGAAAATGATTAAAAGAATATCAAGGCTTATTGTTCTTCTTGCGGTTTTGGGGTTGGTTTTTGCATTGTCAGTTGGAAGCTTTGCTCAGAAACCACCGGTAGTTGGTATTTCTACCGGTTCGTCAGGTACCTCATGGCGGAATATCATGATTGCTGCTTTGGAAGAAGTTGGAAACGAATATAAAGCTGCCGGGAAAATTGCTGATTATAAAATTGTTAACAATATAACGAATGGTGATGCCACCGAGCAAGCTAACATCTTGCGTGATTTCATATCTCAAAGTGTCGATATCATTATGGTTAACCCCAATTCACCTGACGCCCTGAATGGTGTTATCAGTGAAGCTCAAGATGAAGGAATATTGGTCGTTGCTTATGATGCTACCGTCACGGCTCCGAATGTTCTCAATGTCACCCTTGACCACTATGCTTGGAACAAGAAAAATGTTGAATACATTGCTTCAACACTTCAAAAGGGTAATGTTATCCAAATTTATGGTTTGGATGGGCATCCAGCTAATAATGAAAGAATTCGAGCAACTGATGATGTTTTAAAGAATTATCCGGATATTAAGTTGATTGCAAATACCACCGGTTATTGGGATCAAACCAAAGCCAAGGAAGTAGCTACTCAAATTATTGGATCAGGTCAGCAAATTGATGGAGTGATAACCCAAGATGGTGAAGCTTATGGAGTTCTGTCTGCTTTCCTTGATGCCAATAAACTTCCAAAAGTTATGTTTGGAGATCCTGGGACAGCATTCTTCAAAGAGTGGAAAAAATTAAGAGATCAAGGAGCAAACTTTAAAGCTTGTACGCAACCGAATCCTCCTGGTATTGGTGGAACAGCTTTCCGTATGGCATTACAGCTCTATAATGGAAAGAAATTTAAACCAGGAATTTTAGTTGACAATACTTACTTCTATAAAGTAAGTATGTTTATTACTGATGAAAATTTTGATGAAGGTTGGGAACTTTTAAAAGATAAACCCGATGATTATTTATTAAGTGAAATCATGCCAGAAGAACAGGTTGCTGAGCTTTTTGAGTAAAGGGAAATTGTTCTAAAAGCTGATTTAGGAAATGGAAAGGGGAGGTCAGCATTTTAGACCTCCCCTTTTATAGATGAAACAAGGAGGATATTGTTTTTAAATTTTAAGGTGAGTGATAACTGTGTTGGTTTTAGAAGCAAAGGGGATTAAAAAAAGATTTGGAGGGGTTATTGCTCTTTCTAATGGCAATTTACGATGCTATAAAGGAAGGATTACTGGTCTTCTTGGAGCAAATGGTTCTGGAAAAAGCACTATTTCCAAGATTATTACTGGTGTTTATTCAGCCGATGAAGGAGAAATAATATACAATGGGAAGTCAGTAAAATACCGAAATCCCAGTGAAGCCAGAAAAGATGGAATCGCCATGGTGTTTCAAAACCTTAGTTTAGTTCCGGATTTAACCGTATGGCAGAACATCGTACTGGGCGCTGAACAAAAAAATGGGTTATTTTTAGATAATACCCATGCCAAAGAACTCTCAAAAGAAATTTTAAGTCAACTACTCCCTGATTTGGATATCAATAAAAAAATAAATGAGCTGAATCCCGGAGAGATGCAAATCGTTGAAATAGCCAAAGCAATATCTGAAAACCCCAAGCTTCTCATTCTTGATGAGCCAACCGCAGCTTTAGAACAAGTTCAAGTAAAAAGTCTCTTTAATTCAATGAGAAGTTTAGCTCAGAAGGGAGTAGCTATGATTTTTACTTCCCATCGTCTCTGGGAGGTTTTGGAAATATGTGATGATGTTACCATTTTTCGAAATGGAGAAAATGTTGCGAATATTGATTTCGAAAAAGATGGACGAAATCCAGAAAAAATTGTGAGCTACATTACTGGTGAAGTTCAAAAGGTATCTGGTGAAAAGAAATTAAGTGTCAATACCAACGAAGTTGTCCTTCAAATAAATAATTTAAATTATGGAAAAATTTTAAAAGACATCTCTTTTGAATTGAAAAAGGGAGAAATCTTGGGAATCGGGGGTCTGGCTGGTCAGGGACAACACGAACTGATGTTGGCATTAGCTGGAAGTTTCCCTGGTGTACGTTGTGATGCAACCATTATGGGCAATAAAATCCGATTGAATAAACCGGCTCATGCAATAAAAAATGGGATTTTACTGGTTCCCGGCGATAAGCATTTGGAAGGTTTATTTTTAAAGCATTCAGTATTGAATAATATGATTTTCCCGAAAATGGGAAACCAAAAACAACCATTATTTGTTCCTTTTAAAAAATATCGGAATGAATGCGATCAAGTTATTGATATCCTGTCCATCAAAACTTCCAATATTGATATGCCAGTTGAAACCTTATCCGGCGGAAACCAGCAAAAAGTTGTTGTTGGGAAATGGTTATCTTTTGATACCAATGTTCTCTTACTAGCTGACCCGGCTAAAGGAGTAGATGTAGGAGCGAAAAGAGATCTCTATCAATTTATTGTCAATCAAGTTCATGATAAAAAAATGAGTGTTATATTATATGCGAGTGACAATGAAGAACTGATCCAATATTGCGATAGAATATTAATCATGTACGAAGGCCAGATCGTGGCAACGCTTGAGGGAGATGAGATTACCGATGAAGCGATTGTGGCTTGTTCAATGAGAATAAAATAATAGATAGAGCGTGGAGAAGGAGATGAACAAAATAATCAAAGCCGAACCAAGAACTTCCTTCGTCAAAGGTATATTTAAACCTGAAAACTCCAATTTATTGATTCTCATTGTGATGTTTACCATAACCGCCGTTCTACAAAAGAATTTTTTTGAAATGAAAGCCATTGTTCGAAATATCAACGCTTTTATGCCTTTAATACTTCTTACCATGGGTGGAGCTGTCGTTATCATATCTGGTGGTTTAGATCTTTCGGCAGGTTCAGCACTCTCACTTTTTACCTGTGTCTTAACAACGGTTATGAAAAAAAACGATCCGATAACTGGAATTTATGCTCTGTTTATTACTTTTGGGGTGGCAGTTTTGGTCGGAGTTGTCAATGGAATAGGCATTGGATATTTAAGAATCCCTCCAGTTATTGTAACTTTCGCTACTTCTTATATGTGGTTAGGAATTGCTTTATTCTTGCGTCCTACTCCCGGTGGAGAATCAGTTGATTGGTTTAAGGGCTTTTATAACCTCAATACCGTACAAGGAGCGCCAGAGATTCTGAAAAAATTTGGTAATTATATACCTCCGGCCTTAATCCTGATTTTAATTGCTTGTTTTCTTTGGTTCATTATCAGCAAAACCAAAACCGGGCGATACATTTATGCAGTAGGAAGCAACAATGAGAGTGCGTATGCCAGTGGAATTAATACTGCAAAAATTCAATTGGTGGCTTGCGTTATTAATTCAATTTTTATCTTCTTAGCTGCTTTATTTTTTGTTGGTCAAAATCAATCGGGAGATGCCCGGATGGGAGACCCCTTGACTTTGAGGGCTATTGCTTCTGCTGTGGTTGGTGGAATTGCATTAACTGGTGGTCGTGGAAGCGTCTATTTTGCCTTAGTAGGAGCTTTGATTATGAGCTTTGTTAATAAGATTATCTTTTTTGCAAACATTCCCAATGCTTACCAAACCTTGGTATCTGGTCTAATCGTTATCATCGCCATTGCTGGACCAATAGCTTACACCCTATATAACAGAGAAAGAACTTGAGGAGAGAAGAAGAAATGGGAGTTGAAATAAACCGACCAAAGTCAATACCTCAGATAATTTTTGAAAAGCATAAAAAAGTGGTGGTCGCTTTTATCTTGATTATCCTTCTCTTTGTTTTGGGTGAAATTATTTTATCCAATTTTTTAAGAGTGGACCAGGTTCTGTTGACCATAAAACTCGCCTCATTTACTGCCTTTTTTGCGCTTTGCCAGATGATTGTTATCGCTGCTGGGGGTGGCGGTCTTGATTTGTCAGTGGGGTACATGGCTACCATGACAGCAGTATTCACTGCCAGTATCATGGATGGTCAAAATGGAAATCTCTGGATAGCACTTATTATTGCTTTCGCCTTTGGAGTTGCCGTTGGCTTTTCCAACGGATTATTAACAGCCTATTTAAAACTTCCGCCCTTAGTTGTCACTATGGCCATGGCTAATATTCTTCAAGGCATAATTAATGTATATACTGCCGGAAGAAATATCACCGGAAAACCATCACCTATTTTGACCATTATTGCTGCAAAATCAACCGGTAGTTTCCCGAATGTGGTGTTTATTTTAATAGCTCTCACGACTTTAGTTATGATTATTTTAAATAAAACCAAATTAGGTATGATTCTTTTTGCTGTTGGTTCAAATGAAAGAACTGCCTATTTAAGTGGTTTTAATGTCAAATTGGTGAGATGTACTGCCTTTATCATTAGTGGAGTTTTGGCCAGTCTAATAGGGTTGTTATTAATTGGAAACATGGGCATTGCCTTCAAAGATATGGGTTCAAATTATGTTATGCCCAGTATTGCTGCTGCCGTGGTTGGCGGTGTTTCTTTGACCGGTGGCGATGGGAATTATTTTGGCGTCATTCTCGGAGCTATCTTTTTACAAACACTCACCAATCTCTTGATCGCAATGGGTTGGGGAGACGCCGGAAAATGGTTAGGATTTGGAATTGTCCTCTTTATTTTATTAATTGTATATGTGAGTAATCGAAGAACTCGGTAAAGAAAATCACTCATCATAGATCACTGATTTTTCAAGATTGACTCTCATGCTGCTATGCAGCACAGGATGAGGATGAAAATGCAGTTTCCCCCCTCACTCTAACCCTCTCTGTACGAAGGGGCGAGGGAATATTGGCGAAAGACGCCGAGGGGGTGAGGGGGCGCGAGATTTTGGTTCCTTCTCCCTTGATGGGAGAAGGTGAGGATGAGGGTGGTTTTTAAACGGTTCACGGTATTTTCAGGATAGACCCTCATGCTGCTTTCGCAGCACCAGATGAGGATGAAAACTCAAGTGGTCTATCCTCTCAGTTTTTGTCTTTTACAATTTTTTTCATCTTACGCCGTAGGCTGCTATCCTGTTGT
>JAAYUP010000344.1 GCA_012517635.1 Candidatus Atribacter alterifermentans | reverse complement strand
ATGAAATCGATAAAACCCTGATCGCCATATATGCTTTCGTGTCTATAATTCTTGAAGAAAGCAAAGGCGCCGGCTGCCAGGAAGGTCTCCAGATTGGGCTGCTGGGCGATAAAGTAGTAATACCACAAAATTTACGGAAAAAAGTGACTAAAATGGTTCTTCGTTAAATTTAAAAAAATAAAGAAATATATAGAGGAGAGGATATGCGTTGTTATACAATTCAACAGAATAACAGTGAGCCAGGAATATATATAACATGGAATGGGAATCAAACAGCCTGTATTAAAATCGGTTCTAACCTGCTTATAGAAGCCTCGGGATTGCTCTTTGAAAACATCAGAGAAAATAAAATCAACAAGATTGATAGAATATCTATACAAAAGAAACAAGATAATTGGTTTTTGGTCAAAGAACAAAGTAAGGAACAAGAAGAAATTCTCATTTTTATACGTGAAAAACTATTTAATGTAGATAATACCACTTTAATTATTAAAACTAAAAAAGACAAAAAAGTTCCATGCCCGAACCGCATGAAAACAATCAATGTTGTTCGAACAAATCACTGTCCGTTATGCGATGTTGATTTGGGAGTTCCCATCGATGACTACCCAGGAAATTGTAAATATCTTCATCCAGATAATGGCATTGCCTATGATTATGAAAAAAAGAATAGCTCTAACTTTTATGCCTCGAGTAAACATAATGAAATTGCCAGAGGAATACACAAAATGGATGTAATTGATGATGAAAAAGATTCCGTGACAATATTTGAATGGTTGGGAATTCTTTCAAAAGGTATAACTTATGAGTTCAACATAACAGGTTCTTCAGACATCATCTATCTGCATTGGAGCGGTAAAGAGCTTGATTATTGGCGAAATCCTAAAAAGGAGACTGCTTTCATTCAACTTACAAATAAAAATAATGAGATATTAATTGAAGAGCCAAAAATCGTAGAATCAAGCCAAGACATACTCCTAACTGATGAACAAAAATTTGTGGTTAATCACGATTATGGGCCAGCTCTCGTCTTTGCAGTAGCTGGATCAGGAAAAACCACTTGCTTGGTTTATCGAATTGAGCGATTGGTGAGAGAAAGCTTATTTCCTCCAAAAAAAATCTTAGTTTCTTCTTTTAATAAAATGGCAGTTGAGGAAATTCGTTCCAAGTTAATACGTTGGTCCTACTGCCAACTAGTCGATGTCAGAACATTGCATTCATTAGGATTATCAATATTAAAAGAAGCCCGCCTACAAAAAAATATACCTCTTTCTTGCGATAACGATGATCCAGATACATTAAAGGAAAAAATTGTATTTGAAGCAAAAAATATGGCTCGGAAAAAAAATGTTCACTATGGTGATATGCTCGATAACTTGGATATAGATGATTTTTTATCCTATGTTGAGAAATGCAAGACCAATATGGCCTATGCAGATCTCAATGAAGCCAACTTGCCGAACCAAAGGCTACAAGAAGCTACTCCAGCCAAAGCTCCCCAAAACCTTCCCTGGTATCTTGATTTTTATCGACTATATGAGGAAGTGCGAAAAGCCAACAACTGGATTACTTATGATGACATGCTCTTAGAAGGCTGGGAAAGCTTGGTCCGTTATCCTGAAATTCTTAACCATTTTTGCCAAAAATATTCTTGTGTTTTAATTGATGAATTTCAGGATATCAATAAAGTACAGTACGCAATGTTAGATCTATTAATTAGCAAACACCGTAATTACATGGTCATAGGAGACGATGATCAAACCATTTATCAATGGCGAGGAGCAAATCCGAATTATATTTTGGAATTTGAAAAGCGATACCAAGCGAAGAAGTATATTTTAAGCTTGAATTTCCGCTCAACTGCCACCCAAGTTCTTCTTGCTAATGAAGTCATAAGTCACAATAAAATCAGGTCTAAAAAAAATCTCCATTTATATCGAACCGAAAAAGGATTATCTCAGATTATTCCAGCTCAGGATTCACAATCAATGGTAAATGAAATAGTAAGTTATGTGCAAAAGAAATTCGATGAAGGCTTACTCAGCAAAGATGTTGTAATTTTAGTTCGCCTTTATTCACAAACACCAATAATTGAAAGTGCATTTATTAAAAATGATATCGATTACCAAATAATCGGGAACGTTCCGTTTTATCAGAGAAATGAAATAAGGCTTTTTTTGGATTATTTACGGATTGGATTATATGAACATCTTCTCTCAGAAAAAAGAAATTTTGAAGTCGATAAGGTATGGAACGCCTGGATGAACGTTTATCATCAACCACCTCGATATATGAAGAGAAAAGTAGCAAGAAGAATATTTGAAGAGGTAAAGGGAAAGGGGGATACATTCTCTCATACTTTAAAATATCATGCAACTTTTACCGGCAATTCTCAAAAAAAGGTCCTTCATTTAGCTGAACATCTCGAGTGGTTAGCATCAAATATTAACAATACCGAACCATCTATTCTTTTAAAGAATTTAGATCAAAAGATGAAAATATCTCAATATTTAATGAACAGGTATTCTCGCTTAGAGAAGAAAGAAGAAATTCAAGATGAAATTCGCAACTTCTTTGATTATTGTAGAGATTTCAAAAACGTTCATGAACTGCTTGCACATTTTGATACGCTTGCCGAATCTCAAAAGACACATATAGATAGCAATCGAAGAGTTACCATCATGTCTATACACCAAGCAAAGGGAAAAGAATGGGATTATGTGCTCATTCCTCATGTTAATCATGGAATCATTCCATTTGCCGGGAATGAAATTTTTGAGGAAGAAAGAAGACTTTTCTATGTAGTCTTTACTCGCGCTAAAAGATTTCTAAATATTTATACCATTGATTCTGAAAAACCATCACAATTCTTATTAGAAACTGATGCCGAAAAGTTATTGCAATATTTCTACAGAATTGAAAGTATTCTTTCATCTGATATTCAAAAAGCATCGTTTGAGGACCTTTTAATGCTTTTAACTCATCATCAAATAAAACTTTACCAACAAATACTTGCTCCTTGGTGGAACTCACTTCCAACTGATTGGGAAAAATTATTCAGGCGGCTTAACAGATTATTAATGTATCTCGAAAGAATTCCTTTAAATATGGATATTTCAATTCCAAATATAAAGCGTAATGTGTGGTTTGAAATGCCTCAAGGTCAGTTATACCCTGAAGAAATTGATATTCATGAATTTCCAGGAATTGAAAAGCATATTAATCAAGAAATATTACAAAAAATAAAGCACTGTTTCTTATCAGAAGAATGGCCGCCTAAGAAAAAAGTTATCCATAGCAATTTTGGTGAAGGGGAGGTAATCATGACTTATAAAGGAAAAACGGGAAGTTGCTATTTAGATATTTATTTTCCTACCCACGGACAAAAAACCTTCCAGTATCCACCACCAAAAGGATTATTAAAAGAAGCAATAAAATAGTAAAAAATACTTAGGAAAAAGTTAAAGGTAAAATTGGAATGATGAAAATAGAGTTTCTTTTTACCATTCCAAAAAATTCTAAGATTTAAGAATCAATCCTAAATCCCGAGAATTGTGTGAGAAACTCATCAATCTGGTTGGTCATTTTGAGGATCCCTATTTCTTTTCCCGAACGTGAAAATCCCATCTTTCATCCTTTTTCCAGAATATAATTCCTGAGAAATTCAAGAATCAAGACCTGACCCCAAGCAACAGGACGACTTGACACTTCAACTTGGCAAAAGATTTTTCAAATTCAGCGCTTACCCAGTTACGGAGATAAATGTTATGTTAATTCAAGAATCAAGACCTGACCCCAAGCAACAGGATGAAACTACTTCGGTAATCCGATGATATACAATCATATCAAGTCGGCTCTGTACTGTCTCTTATTTTTGCTGAACCTCTATTACTTTTTTGTTATTTGAATCAGTTTGATTTAAAAAAGGAGGAGAATACTTTCATGAGTATGAAATTGTTAATGATTGTTATTCTTTTTATTGGATACCTATTTAGTTGCCAGTTAGCTTTAGCTAAGCCGGATTCACAACAGGAGACGGCTTTATTTAAGATAAATCAAGAAATCCACGAAATCATCTCTTTGAAAGAAAATATAGTTTCTTCGTTGACTTTGAAATTCATATCGGT
>JAAYUP010000343.1 GCA_012517635.1 Candidatus Atribacter alterifermentans | reverse complement strand
TCGTCTTTGCTTGCCATAAACTTAACCGCCAATATTCCGGTGTGGCGCAATGGTAGCGCGGCTCGCTGTTAACGAGAAGGTTGTAGGTTCGAATCCTACCACCGGAGCCATTGTGCACGAACAGAGGTCAAAGCCTCTGTTTTTGCTTTATTCAGTGGCAATTTCGTCGGTTCTAACCCTAAGTATTTTTTCTCCAGCGCAGGATAGCCATTTTCGATCGGAACAAGCCATTCATTGGGTTCAATAAAGAGCTTTTCTCCTTTAATTATCGGCGTTTTTCCGATTGCCAGCAGAATTTCTTTTTTCAGTTCTAACCCTGCTTTGCCCATTTCGCTGGCTTTAAGGAAAGCCGCCCGCGCATAGGTGGCGAAATTGAATGTTTTCTCGGTCAGTTCCAGCCATCTCTCAGCTCGTGTTTCAGTCTGTCTCAAGTTCTCTTTCATTTTGGCTATCTTTGCCTGAAGCTCGTTTTTCTCTTTGATAAAGGTTTCGTCGTTAATCAGCTGGCGGTATCTCATTTTAGTCAGCTCATCCAGTTCTTTTTGGGCTTCTACCAAATTTTTATGCTGCATCTCGTAAATCTTTGTCCTGTCTTCAATTTCCGTGTCATTCTTTTTGCTTAAGCCCTCCAGAGCCCAGTGTAGGAATTCTGGCAGAATAGTGTATTTTTCAATTTCCTTTTCAATCATCACTTCCAAATCTTCAACAGGAATATTTTTTCTTTGGTCGCATTTAATCTTCGTTGTCCTTCGGGTGCAATGATAGTAAGTATGCTCGTGTATTTCTCCAGACTTAAGCAGCCTTCTTTTTGTTTCAGCGGTGTAAAGGCAATTGCAGACTCCGCACCTGATTGAGCCAGTAAAAGCGAACTCATGGGTTTTTGGTCTTGGTTTGCCTTCTTTTCCGAGAAGCATCTGCGCTCGGTCGTATTCTTCCAGAGTAATCATTGGCTGGTGCTCGCCTTTGTATTGCACGCCGCTTGGTCTGTGCAGGATAATTCCCGCATAAAAGAGGTTGGTGAAGATTTTGTAAATTCCGCTGCGGGACAGCGGGCAGCCGCCGATTCTTTTGAATTTTCTTGTCCTGAAGCCCCATCTATTGTTGGCAATGTCCAGAATCTTGGGCGGGGTGTAGTTTCCTGTTAGCATCAAATCCCACATTTTGCGGATGACATTGAATCTTTCGGGGTCTGTTTTGATTGTTTTGTTTTCCCTGTCATTAAGATAGCCCAAAGGCGCAATGCCGTTCTGCCAGCCTTTTTCCAGTTTGGACATCAGCCCTCGTTTGGTGTTTTTGCTTAAGTCCAGAATGTATTGGTTAGCCACCCCGCTTTCAACGCTGAATAAAAGCACGTTGTCCTGCGGAAGGTATTGGCGGTCTATGGTTTGGATTGATTTCAAAACCCCTTGCTGCAAAAGCCAGCTTATCTTTCCGCTGTCAATCGGGTTTCTTGATAAGCGGTTTATCTGCCAGCATAAGATGCCGTCAGCTTCGCCATTTTCAATGCGCTGGATCATCTCATCGAACAAAGGGCGGTTATTCGGCTTTTTTGCTGACTTTGATTCTTTATAGATTCTTTTAATGTCCAAATTCAAATTTTTTGACAGTTCTTTTAGCCGATTGATTTGGTCGTCAATTGACTGGACTTGCCGATCTTCGCTTTCAGAAGACTTTCTGGCGTAAAGGAAGTATTTTATTTTAGGCGAAGATGTTTGCTCCATGTTAGTTAGGGAACAGGTCAGTGGTGTTGAGATAATAGACCAGCTTGCCGTTGCCTGACATTATTATCTTCAGCATCGGATACGGAAACGGATCGCTGACCAAGCCTTCTGGCAGCTTGTAGCTTTTGTCTTCCCATTGCCAGCCGTGCTGAGTGGGGCTTTTGCTGGAAAAGTATTCTGGCTGAATGTCAGAGCGGATCAGGAATTTTGTATGTTCTGGGTCTCGGCTCATGTAGGTGAAAGCTATTTGCTCAATTTCATCTTTGTTTTTTGAAGGAGTGTCCATTGAACCGTATTTTGAGCATTTGCCAGAAATGGCAGCGCCAGCTTCAAGCCCTTCAGGGAACACCAATCCTACTTCCACCACCTGCTTAGTTTTTATTGCTACCTGGTATTCGTAAACCTGACACCTGTCATTGGCGAATTCCTTTTGCTGGAAGATATAAACTGGGCGGTCGTATTCTTCTGCAAAGTCATAGTCTGCAGGCGGCTGGCTTGCTGGCTTGTAGATGGCGAAGTTTGACGGATGCCTTTTTTGGGTTACGTAGACAAGGTTGATATGGTTATTTTCAGATCCCTGAAACTGGGGGTGATCCCAGTCTCCCATAAATGTTCTGATTACCTGTTCGGCTTTGGCAAGTTCATCTTCACTTGGAGGATTTTCGTTGGCGAAGATCCTGCCGTCAGGCGTCTGGCATTGGTCGGGATAGTGCTTAATTATGGGGAACCCTGCTTTTGAGCACTGTTCAAATGTCGTTATTGAGGCAACGTCAATATTGCCTTTATTTTGCGGTTTTTTGCCAAAAAGGTGATGAACCCCGTAACCAGCCACAAAGACCGCTACAATGGCGATTACGGCGTAAATTTTGGCTTTGTTTGTCATATGTTTGGTCATTTAATTGTTATTTATTCGACTTTTTGGGATTTCTCCCTTCAACACACAACATGGGTCAAAGGCTTTAGCAAGTCAAGGAAAAACAAAAAGGGACAGCCAGAGCCTGCGTCCCACAAGATTGGATTGCACAAGGCAACCAATTGTGGAGGATAGCTGCCCCTTTCAGCCCGCAATTGGGCTTCAAAAGAAGCAATTACCCTGTGCTTCAATCCAAACTTGTAGGACGCAATTATATTTTATCTCTTTTTGCCATTTTTCTCAATGAGCTTCTGAAATTCTTGCCAGTTTTCTTCTTTATCCAGTTCGTTATCCAGATACCACTTCACAGCCAAGTGAACTCTTTTGCCGTGTTCTTTTTCTTCAGGAGTCAGCGGTCTTTGTTCTGGTTCTGTGTTCAATTGCGCTCTGGTAGTAGGTTTGCCAAGCTCAATCTGGAACATCTCCCAGACCATTTTTAATTCGGAAATGGTTGGCTCGTAATCTCCCCGAAGTCCTTTAAGGACTTTATTCATGATCCTTTCAAATATTTCGGCAATCTTGTGAAGTTTTTCCCGTTTTATCTTTTTAGTCTTTTCCCGCAGAATCTCCAGGTCTTCCGCTATCTTTATTTCTTTCCTTTTCGTCCACTGATATTTTATTGACCATTCTTTGAGCGTAGTTAGGGCAGGAGGCTTGCCCAGCCGTTCCATGAGAGCCTCTAATTCTGGTCGCCTTTCAGTCGCCTTTAGTCGCCCTTCTGTTCCTTGCCAGTAGTTAAGCAGCTTCTCCAGACTTCCAATCTCAGCATAAAGCAAAAATGCCGTGTATTGCTGTTCGGTTTCTTTAGGCAGTTTTGAGGTTGTAAGGTTTTGATTTTGAATAGCCTTCGCCTTGTTTGATTGCGTTACTTAACAATCTTTTGTATTCATCAAATAAGTTAAGTAATTGGATTAATAGTTTTTCGTGAGAACTATTTTCTTCGACTGACTTAAGCTCAATGCCAGATTTTTTCAGTTCTTGAAGAAATGCATGCAATGTTTTGATATTGTTTGATATTCTTTCAAGCCGATAAACAACGACAAAGTCAAACTTTTTAGCTTTTGCGTCTTTAAGAAGTTTTTGGAGCGCTGGTCGTTTATTGTCTTTCATTCCAGGGATTATATCGGCATAAAGCTCAGCGAGCCCTAAATGTCTTTTTGTAAGATATTTTTTTGTTTCTTTTTCTTGAACCGCATAGCTGCAATGATTTTTTTCTTCTATGCGGTTAATTCGAATATAAATTGCTGCTTTTTTCATAGTTTTAATTAAATTTAGTCGTTATCTTTACTGTTTATTGCCTACTGTCGTCTGCATACCTGCAGACGCTTTATTTAAGCAGTCTTAATAATTCTTTTTTTAATCTCTCTTTATTGCTAAGGGGTTCATGGCGGTCTTATATCCTCGTCCTCAGTGGTCTTTAGGTAGGGTTCGCTATGGTCTCTGGCTGATCTGGTAAAATGTCTTATAATGCAGTAACTTATCCCATACCATCGACCATTTTCTCCTGGCTCTCTTTTAGTTTTTATGAGTCCAAGCTCAGTGAGTTTCTTTCTTGCCCGCTTACAAGTTGATTGTCCGAATCCAAAGGACTCAAAGCCTAATATTTTGCCGTTACGATTTGGAAATTTTTTATCTGCGTGCCAGAACCATCCGTCCTCGCCCTTGCCGTATCTGTTTTCCAAATGGCACAGGGTCATGTAGAAATCCCTTTCAGCATGCGTTAATAAACTCTTGAACTGATCCTCAAATGGAAGGTGAGGCGCTGGAAAGAAATTAGATTTCCTTTTATTTTCTTGTTGGTTTTGCTGGCTCATAATTTAATATAATGTGTTGTAATTTTTTCATAATATCTCTGGCTAATCTTTTAAGTCTCCAGTTTGTCTTCGGCGTTCTTGCAGCCTTTGAAACTCGCTTTCCGTCATTGGCTTAAAGGTTAGCTCGACCAGACGAAGCAATTTCGTCCCTTTTTCAAGAGCTTCCTCTAGGCTTATCTCTCGTCCTGTTCGTCTTTTCACCAGCTCTCTATATTTATTTATCATTTGTTCGTCTGGTATCATTTGCTTAATCCGAGCTGAAAATCTGGTTTTTCAGCCTCTTAATTTGATTAAAAAACGTCTGGGCATCGACCGAAGACCTGAAATCCCAGTATTTTTTAATTTCTTCATCTATGCCTTTTTCCCGTTTCAGAACGAAAAGCACTTTGTTTCTAATAGTTTTGTCCAAGCTGACTAACTCAAAATTTTGGCAAAGCAAATATGCCACCAGCCCAATGTCATGGCTTGAAAAATAATTTTCTGGATTGTCGGTTTGGCTTTTGGTCATATAATTCTTTTCTGTTTTAAGAATATCGTTTAGGGCTATACCTTTTATATTCCTCGCAATATTTTTACCCAAACAAAAAATGGCTTGATTTAAGCCATTTTTGTAAAACTTATTAACAGGGGCTTCACGAGGTATACCTTGCGAAAGATTAAAAATTATTTTTCTCTAATCTTTATTTTTGTAATCCTATATCCGAGCCCTTTTTTATTTTCTATAATTTTGTTTCCGTCATTGATTTTCAAAAATTTCTCAATCATTCTTTTAGTTGATTCGATCACTCTTCTTATTTTATCTGAACTTATTTCAAATTCATCAGCCAAGTCACTCGTCTGCACATATTCTTTCCGCGAAGCCAAGACACGCACAATCTTATGCCTTAAGGCGTTCATTTCCATTGGATAATTTTTATTTTCTTTTTCTCCTTCAATATACAATTCACCGTTATCGTTAAGTATTAACGTAAAACTATCGGAGATCGTTTTTATCTGTCGCTCAATCAGTCTTTTATATTTATTAAATTCGTCGGCGTCCTCTATATGAAAACTAACAGCAAGGGGTAGGTTTATTTTGACCTTGTCGTCCCTAAATACTGGATCATCATATTCATAGCTCGGATCATATATGTTGATTAAAAGGTTTTCATTTGTTTTTTCTTTTATTTCCTTAAATATTTGCTCAAGGCTTATCCTATCGTTTATTTTCGACATCTTTATGAATTCAACGAGGGGAATTTCAAAGGTTTCCTTTTTTGGTTCGGATTTTATCTTTTTCTCGATTATATCAAGCACTATTTTTATTCTTTCAAGTTTTTTCTTATTCATAGTAATTTTCATTTACATTTCTATTCTGACAGATTTTGTCACTTTTGACAATATAAATTTTAAGATCTATAATTAAACAATAAAACTATGAAAGACAAACTTTTGACTATCAAAGAAGTTGCCGATTATCTAAGAGTCAGCGAACGTTCCGTGCTTCGCTATATTGAAGCTGGGCGATTAAAAGCAATAAAGGTGGGTTACTGGAGGGTAAAGGAAAGTGATCTGCAAAAATTTATCAATCAGAATTCAAATGAATTGAAAAAGAAAAGGCATAAATAAATTATGGAAAATAAATCCCCAAAAATTTTATCTTTTGTAAAAGAAAAACCATATTTTGCTGAAGGCAATTTTGTTCTATATCTTTCGGATTGTTTGTCGATTCTGGAGCAACTTCCAGAAAATTCAATTGATATGATTTTTGCCGATCCGCCTTACAATCTTTCAAACGGAGGCTTTAGCGTCCATGCTGGCAGGCGTGTAAGTGTTGATAAGGGAGAGTGGGACAAAAGCAAGGGTTTTCAAAAAGATTTGGATTTTCATATTGCCTGGATTCAGGCGTGCCATAGAGTTCTGAAGCCTCATGGCACAATTTGGATTAGCGGAACTTATCATTCAATTTATCAGTGTGGCTATGCGCTTCAATTAAACGGTTATCACATCTTAAATGATATTTCTTGGTATAAACCCAATGCTTCTCCTAATTTAAGTTGCCGTTATTTTACTGCCAGCCACGAGACATTATTGTGGGCAAGAAAAGAAAAAAAGGCAAAGCATGTTTTCAATTATGAGCAAATGCGAGCATTTCGAAACGATCTTATTCATCGACAAGGTAAACAAATGCGTTCGGTATGGGCAATAGGAACTCCAAAGCCAGAGGAGAAGATTTTTGGTAAACATCCTACGCAAAAACCAATGGAGCTTTTGAAAAGAGTTATTTTATCAAGCACAAATCCTGGCAATATAGTCCTTGATCCTTTTGCGGGAAGTTCTACTACTGGTTTAGTAGCTTATCTCTACGATAGAAAATTTATAGGGATTGATAACGAGAAAAAGTATCTTGAGCTTTCGAAAAAAAGATTCGGAGATTTAGTGAAACGCAAACAAATGTTTATTAAATTAATTTAAGCAATATGGCAAAAATACAATCATACAAATCATTTTTTAGCTTTAATAATGTTGAGGAAATTAATGACGCATTTATTAAGTCTTTATTATCTACTAATCGTACTTATGACTTTTTTGTAAATTGGGAGAAAGTTAAGGCAAATATAGAAAAATTCAAAGTCGAAATTGGAATTTTAGGGACACTTACTCAATCAAAAAATTTTGATAAAGACTTAGAAAAAATTTTGACAGAGTATCCTAAAACAGCGAAAGTTTTACCACTTCTTGTTGCGATGCGCGATGAGAAATTTGATGTATTGGAAGATATTAACAAAAATCAGGTATATTGTTTTGACTGCACGAAAAATTTAACCCAAGCCGACATAAAGAAATTTATTCAATTTGTAAAGAAAAGCGGTATTCAAGATCTTTTCAGAACAATTCGAGCTCTTAATGATTATCTTTTAGGGGTTGAAGTGGGCTTGGATAGTAATGCACGCAAAAACCGAAGCGGTAGTTTTATGGAAAAAGTGGTTGAAGAAGAACTGCAAAACATTAGTAAAGAACTTAAAGATATTGAGATATTCCCCAAAGGAAGATTTGGGAAGCTCGAAGAACGTGGGGTAAAAGTTCCGAAGGAACTTCAACACAGGACTCCCGATTTTGCAATCAAGAAAGGATCAAAACTTCTTTCAATAGAAGTAAATTTTTATAGTGGGCAAGGTTCAAAACCTCAAGAAATTGTTGATGCTTATATTAACAGACAAAGAGAACTTCAGAATAGTGGCTGGCAGTTTGTTTGGATTACGGATGGCAATGGCTGGCGACAAGGGCAAAATCAAATCAGAAAAGCGATTGAGCAGATGGATTTTGTATTGAATATCAACTTTATCAAAAAGGGATTTTTGAAACATATTTTAGGTGAAATTTAATTTGCATGGATGACAAAATCCTGCCACAATCTATTGGAGAAAATATGCCGCAAGGTAGTTCGACTATAAATCTATTGCATCAATTCGAAAACCTGAAAGAAATAATTATTTCGGTAGGAAATTTTTTGCTATCTATTTTTTCTCTACGGCTAACCTGGACAATTATATTAGGGATAGCCGTTTTGTTTTTTGTATTTTATGCGTGGAAGCAATATAAAAAACGCAGAGAAAATTTACTGACTTCCAAATTGAAGCAGGAATTAGATAAATCTTGCAAGCAAAAAAGGGGTTCGATAATAAAAACTTATTTGGAGCAATTATATTTGCCTTCATGGTTTTCTGTTATTTCAGTTATTATTGTGGGAGTTGCTATTTTTTTGATAACCCACATTGAAAAGCTGGCTATAGTTTCTCTTCCATTGAAATTTGATGAGAGCAACCATTACCAAAATTTAATTGCCATACACGCTGGTATTGGGGCTATTATTTTTGCACTATTAATTTTCATAGCTGAAAGTTTAAGAGACGATGAAACAAAAGACAGGGCAAGAGTTTTACTCAAAGAAAGCTTTTTATTCCCATTAACAGTTGCTGAATTGCTTGGCTTTTTTATATTTGTTTGGGGTAACGTTAATATTTGGGCAATTTTAGTGCCGTTAATTGTAGCACTATTAACGATCGCTTCCTTATGGCGTCTTTTATTAATTTTATTAAGCAAATCACGTTTTGCAGAAAAACGGTTGCAGTTATTAAAAGATCGTATTAAAAGAAGCATTGATTTAGCGATTTCAGAAAGATTTGGAAATACAATTTTACTTCAATCTCTTGGAGAGGGAAAAATTGAATTAGATTATAATCCTTTCCCTATAGACGCCGATGATAGTATTAACCGCCAATTATTTTATTCTGATAAGACTGGGGTTATTACGAACATTAGATTGGATAAATTAAACGAATTTGCCAAACTGCTCGAGAGCGAAGCTAATAAGAATGGCTTCAGTTTTTATAAAGACAAAGCGAAACAGGAAAAGTTAGAAGCATCAAGTGATGTGTCTGTAGTAGAAACAGGTGCAACAAAATTTCAGCAAGCAAACAGACAATTTTTACATAAGAAGTTTAGGGACGAAATTGATACTGAAAATCAATTGTTAATTTCTATTGATAAAAATGTTGTTAAGGAGCCAGAGGTCTTAAAAGAATTGAACCGATTAGCAAAGGAAATCTTTATTATAAAAAAACAGGATAATTTTTCCGAAGAGATAAAGCTCGAAATTGACGGATTAAAAGATCAGTTTATCGCTGCTATAGAAGCGAAAAAACTCGGAAAGATTGAGGAGTTAATGAAAACCTATATTAGTCTTTCTGAATCGTTTCTGGAGGCTCTGAACACTTGCGGCGGTGGTTATACATATGAGCAGGCTCGAAAGGAAAGAGGCACAATACTTGGTGGTTGGAACGAAATTAGATGGTTATCAGATGGCATCCGAGAAATACTTATCAAAGCCACACAAACCCATGATCAGGAAATAATTAGGGACGTAGCCTATATTCCTGTAGGCATAGCCATAAGAGCCATAAAAGCAGGAGATCAATACGTATATCAAGAATTTTTAGCATTCCCGAGTTTCTTATATTGGCAAGCTCTCAAAGAAACAAATAACGATGTGCGTGAATTTATGGTTGATAGGTCTTGGCGTCATCTTAAAGAAATGTCAGATTTCTATATCGAACATCAACTAAAGCGCAAAGTCGCCGACGTAGAATCTGTTAAGAAATATAGAGATTTTACAATACCTATTTTTGTCGCTTTTCAGAATTTATTAAAAACAGCATTTGACAAGCGAGATTTTAATAGTTTTCAGTCTTTCTTAAATCAGTTTTCGGACTTATATCACGATTTTGAACCAGAGCACGAACATCCAAATGCAGAATATCTTGAGCATAGCTTAGCTTGGGTTAAGGATGTCGCTGAAAGGGAAAAAATTCGTCGCAAAATTGAGGTTCAAAAAGAAAAAGAAGCGGCAGCTAAAGATATTCAGTCAAAAAAACATCAGGTTATTCTCGGATTATCCGCATGGATTTTTGAGCAATATCGGAATAAAAAAGACGATACAGAATTAGCAAAATTTTATAAAGACATCATAAATCGTCTTCCAGGACAGCTTCCAGAATTAACAGAAATATTCGTTTCTTCTCGCCAATTTGAGACTGAAAGATTCTGGGATTGGGATAATTGGGAAATGATTTCAGATGGCAAAGCTCATTTCATCGATTTTAATAGTAAATTAGATAGGCTATATTGCGTTAGAAGTCTTTTGATTTTGCAGAATATGTCGGAGGAGCAAATTAATGCAATTATATTACCGCACTCAAGGGAACTGGCTTATTTAGCAGAAGATAAACCAGATATACCCAATTTAGTTCGTATTTTGAATGATATGGTAAGTAATTCTGTGCAGTGGAGCTTTGTTTTACCACAAGCTGCCATAGATAAAACTGAAGCGCTAAAAAAGTTATTAATCACAGCAAAAGAGAACCAGGAGAAATCAGAGGAAGAATATCTTAAGACTGTAAAAATTGACGGAGATAAATTAAATGAGTTTAATACTAAAGTCATCGAATCCTTTTATGAATCGGGATTTCTTCGACCAGTTATAAAGATATATGGGGGTTATAACGACTTAATGTCGCAGATGCCAGGCGCTGAAATTCCTTCATGGGGTTATAATCAGATTGATGAAAAAGCGGCGTTTATAAAAGATTGGCATGTCCATTATTCTGGATGGGGGGAAAATTATGGCAGTGGGTTGGCAAAATCAGAGGACAATCTCATTTTTGAGCGGATGTTAAGCGGAATTAAGGATAAGCAAAACGTTAAAAAGGAAGATATTATTTCCAAGATTGAAGAAGTCTTAAAAGAGAAGAGCTTTGAGGATCCAGTAATATTACAGACTCTCGACCATTTGTATGAATATGAGCAGATTAGGCGGTCAGAAGCCTTTATTTCAAGATATAGTCAAGATTGTCAAAAAACTAAATTAGATAATATGAAGCATGGATATATGGGAGTCATGAGGCTTGCTGATTATAAAATTCCCGTAGTTGATATTTTTGTAGAGAAAGCCGAATTAAAAAACAAAATTTTGATTCTTGATTTACAAAAATTTGGCAAACTAAATCAATATTCGCCGATTGATAAACCAGAAGATACAAAATACCTGGAAGATATTTTCTTCATTAAAGTCACCGATCTGAATGAAGATACTGAACGCAGACAAAAAATTATTAATGAAAATCCTGTTTGGCTACAAAAGCATGAAGATAAAGACGGTTATTTACAGCAGAAAGTTTTAATCAATATATACGAAAAATTTGAATGGAAAACTGAGCATCCTGAGTTTGGTTTTATATTAGATGTTTCTGATTTACCTGCTTCTGATGATGAGAAATAAATAAAAAATACTATGAAAGAACAAATTAAGCAAAAACTAAAGTTAAGGCTGAAAATCGCAGGTTTTATCCTCTCTCTGGTTGGATGGTTTTTGTTTGTTGTTGTCCCGCTTGAATTTGTTGGGATTAATTTTTCTGGCTTGGAAAGTTTTTTCAAAACCCAAGTTTTTAAGTGGGGGCTAAAGATATTTGTTATTGTCGCTCTTATCTTTTTAATTAAAGGGCAGAATATTTCTGAGGGTTTTCTTGAAAGATATAAATGGTTTAAGGGCGCCTTAAAGGTGATATTGTGGATTGGTGCGGTAGGCTGGGTTATCGGTCTCGGTATATATTTTTTGCAATTAAACACTAACAACATAAATCAGCAGGCAGATGAAACGGATGTTAAGGCCGTTGTTGTAAATTTTGGCCAAGTATTAAAAAATGTTTCTTTGCTTTCACCGACAGTGGTAGAAGATATTGAGGCAAACTACAAAGATTTTCTTGATCCTTCTTTACTGGCTCAGTGGAAAGCCGATCCGTCAAAGGCATTAGGTAGGCTGACGTCCAGCCTCTGGCCAGAGAGTATTGAGATTGGAAGCATCAATAGATTCGGTTCTGGCGCTTATGATGTGAGCGGAAAAATTATAGATATGACCAGCACTGGGATGGCTAAATCACGGGCAGTCCAGATAGGCGTTGTTAAATTTGGAGACCGTTGGCTCATAACAGAGGTGGTAATTTCTCAAGAGGAAAAAGAACTTTGGAAAGAACATAGCGGAAACGGCATTTTTTTCCAATATCCAGAAACGCTAACTACTAAATATATTTCTACTCAGGAATGGCCACCAACAATTAAGATTGAATCGGGCAATTTCTCTTGTATTGAAACACCACAGGAGAAAAGCAGTATGCTTGAAATTACCAGCCAAAGATTAGTTGATAACAGGATTTATTGCGTAAACATCAAAAATGAAGGAGCATTAGGAAGTGTCTATTCTTCTTATGTTTATACAACTCCTAAGAGGGGGAAATTGGTTTCGGTCAGCTTTGTTTTGCACTATTCAAATTGCGCCAATTACGACAAGGAGCAAAATCAAGCATGCACGAGCGAACGAGAAGCTTTTGATCTTGACACAACAGTTGATCGTATAGTTCAAACCGTCAAATGGAATTCAATTTTAAGCGAAAATACTTTGGCTAATCAAATAGCTAAATACTTGGTATCAAGTCGTTCTGAAGATCAGGAAAAATGCGACGAACTTTTGAAACAAATAACTGATTTTGATTCCTGTGTTATGGCTGGTTTTTCGATATTAAAATCCAATCCAGCTCAGTGCCAGACAATTGACGGAAGAACCTTTATTCAGGAAACAAACAGCACGTGGGAGCAGGCATTATCGGCCGTTAATAACTGCGAGGTTGAAAAAGCCTTTCAGACTCATAGTAGAATAGTGACCCTTACACTAAAAAACGGCAATAAGTTAATTGCCAAGGAACCGCAGATTGATGATATTATTAATATAATCAGAGCTACAGAATCGAAATGTGGCAAAATACCGATAGGAACAGAATAAATGTTAGAGGCTTGGGGTGTAAATATACCCGCATTGCTGCTGAAAAACATTTTTAACATTTATCAACTCTTTCAGCTCAAGACCATAAGTTTAAGATAAAGATTTATGAAAAAATTTATTCTTGGCTTAATTACAGGAATCGCTATAATGTTGATAGCAGATTTTCTATTTATTGGCTTTTTTACAAGCAATAAGAACAATACTCCTAATATTGTGTCTTCGCAAAGTTTAATTGAAGGAGCGCAAAAGTTTGGTTCTCTGAATGTAGTGATTACGGCTGGAAAAACAGCATTCGTGAGCGGCATCGAGGTTGATGTAGGAGAATACCCAGGCGGTAAAATGGCAGTGGAAATTACTGACAAAAATGGGACAGCATTCTTTGATAAAATGCCTGTTGGTAATTTTGTAATATTCTTTAACGACGCCACGTTCCCAAAGAATTTTGAGCGTGTTTCTTCTCTGATCCCTGTCAAAATTGTTGAAGGTCAAACAACGGAGCAGAAGATTGAGCTGAATGAACTAAAATAAAATTAAGCACAAAACAGAATCAAACAATAATATGTTAAAAATAAATTCAGTAAAAAAGATATACTTGCTGTTCGGTTTAGCCATTACTGCCATTATTCTGCACAATGTTTTTTACGGGATTTTTAAGGTTGAAGAGCCTGTATTTTTTACTCTTGGTTTAGGATTAGCTTTTGGCTTTTTTGTATCGGTTTTCTATTACACTTTTACTTACTTAAAAAGAAAAGAGCCAGCAGATCTATGGAAAATCGGCTGGATAGGATTGTTTGGTTTGCTTGGATTAATTCCTGGATTCAACGCTGGGCTTTTTGGCTTTTTTGGTTTCTTTGGCTATTTCGGAATGAGAAAACGGGAAAAGATTAATGAATTAAATAGTGAACAGCGTAAAGGATAGCTTTATTTCTCGTCAAAACCTCTCAAATCTGGTATGTAAATATATTCAGTTTGTTTTTGGATTATCATTCTAACGCTGTTCACTATGTTGAGCCAAATTGAGAAAAATCCCGTCCCGCGGCGGGATTTTTTATAAAGCGATTTTTGCTTGTTAAGTCGTTTTATATTTACGAGACTTAGCAACTTTGATACCATAGTAACTGATTAAGTAATATCAGTTACTATTACTTTAATTATAGTAATATATTACCATGCCGCCAACAAATAAATCCGCGATCGGCGACAATATCAAGAAATACCGGAATAAATTAGGTGTTTCTCAAGATCGCCTCTCAAAACTAGCCGATGTTACCTATAACACCATTATTAAAATCGAATCCGGCGCGAACACAAACCCGACAATAGAAACTTTGTCCAAAATCGCCAAAGCTCTTAATGTTGGCGTCGATGATTTAATCAAGGAAACGACTAAATAATTTATGTCAAAAAATACTGTTAAAAAAATAGAGGCGTTCGAAAAAATTTTATTCAAAGCGGCTGATAAGCTCCGGAAAAATATGGACGCCGCCGAATATAAGCACATTGTGCTTGGGCTTATTTTTTTGAAATATATTTCCGATTCAT
>JAAYUP010000342.1 GCA_012517635.1 Candidatus Atribacter alterifermentans | reverse complement strand
TTCATCTTAATAACTTAAGTGTTAGGTACCAAATAATATGCGAACACGTTAGTGACTAAAAATAATAATCGGCAATCACGTCTATTTTTTTAATCTAAAAAAAATACCATGGGCTTAGTCTTCATTCTTGAATTTTTAAAATACGTTTAAATTTGAGAAAGTTTCATACTGTGGAATTGAGGAAATGGATATATTTATCTAGACTAAAGGATGAAATCCTCACGGCTTCAAAAAGAGAAGCCTCAGGATGACGCTGGTAGCGTCAGATGAGATTCTCACATCATCCGGCAAAAACCCCGGACTCCTTAGAATAAAAAAATAGTGAAATGTTCCAGAATAGCCTTGAATCAAAAAGTGTTTTATTAATTCCAGCAAAAACGTTCTTATCTTTTGAGGTGTTATTTTATGATTAAAGCGGTCTCTTTATTTTCAGGGGGTCTTGACAGCTTATTAGCAACAAAAATTATTATGGATCAAGGTATCGAAGTTATTGCAGTTAATTTTATTAATCCTTTCGCTAATAATAAAAAAATGAAAGAAAAACAACACTATGCCCTTTCTATGTCTCAAAAAATGGGTATTGAATTAGTTGAAATCGAACTGAAAGAAAATTTTTTGAACCTTCTTCGAAATCCAAAATATGATTTTGGTAAAAATTTGAATCCATGTCTCGATTGTAAAATTCTAATGATCACTCAAGCCTATCAAATTATGAAAGAAAAAAAGGCTTCATTTATTGTAACTGGTGAAGTTCTCTCTCAAAGACCAAAATCTCAATTTCTATGGGGGTTGAGTATCATTGATCGCGATTCTCATCTAAAAGGTTTCATTTTAAGACCACTTTCAGCGAAATTACTACAAGAAACCATTCCAGAACAAAAAGGATGGGTTGATCGGAATAAGTTTTACAGCTTTTCCGGACGAATTCGTGGACCTCAATTTGATTTGGCTCAAAAAATGGGAATCACTGACTATCCAGCCCCAGCCGGTGGATGTCTTCTCACCGATCCGATTTATGCTCGGAGAGTTTATGATCTACTTATCCATGATGAACTGACAATGGGAAATATTGAACTTTTAAAATTAGGAAGATATTTTCGACTCAGCAATCAATTTAAGCTTTTAGTTGGTCGGAATGAAAAAGATAATTTGGAATTGTTCAACCAAGCAAAGCCAGAAGACTATATTTTTACTCCTTCACATAGTAAAGGGCCAACCGGCTTAGGAAAGGGAATAATCGACCCTGATACAGAACGTCTGGCATCAGGTATTATCGCTTATTATTCTTCCTCTCCTTTCGAACCACTTTATATCAAAATACAGCATCAAGGCTTTTCATCACCAAAAATGATTCAACCCATATCCTTATCACTGGATCAAATAGAGAAATACCGTATTGAAAATTTTCCTTTTGAAATCTCCCGCCAAAAAACTAAAAAAACATTCCAAAATTAACTCCCGATCCCAATCGAATTTTAAAGTGCTAACATAATGGGAGATGATTTTCCTTTTGAAAGGAAGTGTTTTATGAAAATTGCGCAAAACATTACTCAGCTTATTGGAAATACTCCTTTAGTTCGTCTATCAAAATTAGGTGCCAATCTCCCCGGGGAAGTGGTTGCCAAGCTTGAGTATTTTAATCCATGCGGAAGCGTGAAAGATCGTATTGGAGTATCAATGATAAACGAAGCTGAAAAAAATGGGTTAATAGACAAAGACACCTTGATAATCGAACCAACCAGCGGGAATACCGGTATCGCTTTGGCTTTTGTCTGTGCTCAGCGTGGATATCAACTAATACTCACTATGCCAGAAAGCGTATCCGTTGAAAGGAGAAAAATTCTTTCTTGGTTTGGTGCTAAACTCATCCTCACCCCCTCAGAAGAAGGAATGCGAGGATCGATCAAAAAAGCAGAAGAATTGGCAAAAGAGAATGTTCATTCTTTTTTGCCAATGCAATTTAAAAATCCTGCCAATCCAAAAATTCATCGAGAAACTACCGCTGAAGAAATCTGGGCTGATACCGATGGGTGTATTGATATCTTGGTTTGTGGAGTAGGAACCGGAGGAACCCTCACAGGAACTGCTGAGGTTTTAAAAGATCGGAAACCGTCTCTTAGGGTTGTTGCCGTTGAACCCAAAAAGTCAGCAGTATTATCAGGAGGAACCCCGGCTTCTCATCGTATCCAAGGAATTGGAGCCGGCTTCATCCCTGAAGTTCTACGTCGAGAATTAATCGATAAAATCATTCCGGTTGAGGATGAAGACGCCTTTTCAATGGCAAAGTGCATTGCTCAAACCGAGGGCATCCATGTTGGCATTTCAAGCGGTGCAGCATGTTGGGCGGCAATTCAGGTAGCAAAACTGGAGGAAAATCAAGGAAAGTTGATTGTGGCTATTTTCCCTGATACTGGAGAACGATATTTATCGGTTTGGTAAAGATATTCATGGATAAAATTATTAAAAATAAATATGATAAATTATTACAGATTTTACATGACCTCAAGAGTTGTTTAGTTGCCTATTCCGGTGGTGTTGATAGTACTTTTTTGCTTATTGCCAGTCATGAGGTATTGGGAGATAAAACCAGCGGGATTCTGATTGATACCCCCTTTTTGCCAAAAAGCGAAAAAAGCTTTGCTCTCAAGACCGCCAATCAATTGAAACTTCCCTTCATAGTTCAAGAGGTGAATCTTCTTCAATATACTTCAATTCTTCGAAACCAACCAAATCGTTGTTATTTTTGTAAAAAAGTACTTTTTGAAACGATTCAAGGAATTGCCAATCAGAAAAATTACCAATTCATCGCCGAGGGCTCAAACAAAGACGACCTATCAGATTTTCGTCCGGGAAGAAAAGTTCTCCAAAAAATGGGAATAAAAAGCCCTTTGGTGGATGTCGGCCTTACTAAGGAAGAAATTCGTCAAATATTGAAAGGAAAAAATATTCCAACCTGGAATAAACCCTCTTATTCTTGCTTGGCCACCCGCATTCCTTTTGGAAAAACAATATCTTCTGAACATTTGAGTCGAATCGAAAAAGCAGAATTATATCTGAGTGAATTGGGTTTTGAGCAATTGCGGGTAAGGGATCATTTTCCACTTGCTCGAATTGAAATTCCCTTATCGAATAATGATCTGATTCGAATTCATGATAATCGCCATCAAATCAATGAAAAATTAAAAACTTTAGGATACCAATGGGTCACATTAGATCTTGAGGGGTATCGTTCTGGGAGCATGAATGAAGGGCTCAAACCTGAGGAGCTAAAGTGAAAACAAAAAAAATATTAGTCGCGATGAGTGGGGGGGTCGACTCTTCGGTTGCTGCTTTCCTTTTAAAAAAACAAGGGTATCAAGTTTATGGGATTACCATGACTTTTCAGGTCATTTACGGTTCATCAAACGATCTACGTTTAGGATCGGCTTTAAACGATGCGAAAAGGGTATGTGAAATTCTTGAAATTCCTCATCAAACCCTTGAACTAAGCAATAAGTTTGAAAAGGAAGTCGTAAGACCTTTTATCAAGGAATATTTGTCAGGAAGAACTCCCAACCCGTGCGTAATGTGTAATCGACGGATAAAATTTGGTTTTCTTTTTAATCATGCCATGAAAAATGGCTTTGACTTTTTAGCCACTGGACATTATGCCCAAATTGATTATATAAACAACCAAATTTTTTTACGGAAACCCAGGGATCTTTCAAAAGATCAAACTTATTTTTTATACAGCATCCCAAGGGAAAGCCTTAATAGGATTCTTTTCCCCTTAGCCCATTTTACCAAAGAAGAAGTAAAATCTCTTTCTGATCAACTCAATTTAAAAATGGAAGAAAAATCCGAGAGTCAGGATATTTGTTTTCTTCCTCGAGGAGGCTATCGTGACTTTATCAAAAATCGTTCTCATCTGGATCTATCAGGACCAATTGTTAATCTCCAAGGGAAAGTACTTGGACACCACCATGGTACATACCTCTATACTATTGGCCAAAGAAAGGGGTTAGGAATCAGCCATTCACGTCCTCTCTACGTTGTCGATATCGATCTTTCTCGGAATGCCGTAATAGTTGGTGATAAAAAAGATTTACAAGCCATGGCTCTCATCGCTACTCAGGTGAATTTTTTAGTCGATGAAATCCCTGACCAGGAAATTTTTGCCCTCACACGCTATTCCCAGAAAGAACATCAATGCAGATTAGAAAAAATAAATAATGAAATGAAGGTTATTTTTTATAATAAGTTGGAAAATATAACCCCCGGTCAATCAGTTGTGTGGTACACTCGTGAAGGAATCGTAATCGGAGGAGGAATCATTAAGGAGGTTTTTCGATGAATTCGTTCATCCAACAAATTCAAGAATTAAAAAAAATGAAAAATGCAATAATTTTAGTTCATAATTATCAACCCCCAGATATACAGGACATTGCGGATTTTTTAGGGGATTCTTTGGGTTTGAGCATCGAAGCCAGTCAAACTGATGCCGATATCATCGTTTTTTGTGGTGTTCGTTTTATGGCAGAAACCGCCAAAATTCTTTCTCCGAATAAAGTTGTGCTCCTTCCCGAGAAAAATGCTGGTTGCCCTATGGCAGATACTATTACCGTACAAGAAGTTAAAAAGCTTAAATCAGAACACCCCAAAGCAACGGTGCTTGCCTATGTGAATACAACTGCAGATGTTAAAGCTGAATGTGACATTTGTTGTACATCGGCTAACGCCCTAAAGATCGTTACTGATGGGTTAAAAGATGTCAAAGAAATTATTTTTATTCCTGATAAAAATTTAGCCAATTATGTTTCGAGAAAAACTGTGCGTCAATTTATACTCTGGGATGGTGATTGTCCAATTCATGCTCATATTCTTCCTGAACATATCCATTTTCAAAAAAAACTCCATCCCGATGCGTTGGTCGTTGTTCACCCTGAATGTCTTCCTGAAGTAATCGATTTAGCTGATGAGGTTCAATCAACCGAAGGAATGACTCGATTCATCAATCAATCCAAAAAAAGTGAATTTATTATTGGAACCGAGATTGGCATTCTTTATCGTCTTCGCAAAGAAAATCCCGAGAAAACTTTTTATCCAGCGTCAGCGCAGGCCATCTGTCCCGACATGAAAAAAATAACCCTGGAAAAGGTCCTCTATTCTCTTCGTTTCGATTATGGGGAGATTAACCTGCCCGAGACGATTCACCAGCAAGCCGAACGAAGCATTCAGTGTATGTTAGAGTATAAATCGTAACTCGAACTTCTCTCTCAGAATCAAAGAACAATTTCATCTTCTTTTTTCCAGGCTGGATCAACAATACATAGAAATACCAAGTCTTGGCTCCCGGTGTTTTCAATGAATTGTATGGATTGGGGAGGAATGTAAATGGTCGAACCTTCCTCCACCTGCTCGATTTGGCTATTGACGTGCATAATCCCTTTACCAGATATAATATAATACACCTCAGATGAATAGAGATAATGAGGCTGAGATGTACACCCGGGCGGAAGGGAAGCATGGGCAAGGCTGTAATGGATATCAATTCCTAATTTATCCGGATGGAGTATTTCACGAAGTCTGGTTAAATCACCAGCTATGAACTCATCGCAATCTTTTAGTCGTCGGAGTAACATAAAGATCCTCCTGTTGTGTTTAAAAATTCTCTATTAAACTTTCTATCCGTTCAATGTCAAGATAGGTTTCAAGAAAGCCTGCCAAACGGTCAAGCTCTTTTTCTACGACTTCCTGCCAGGATGGGGAAACTGTGGAAACGGTTCCTAATCCCTTTCTTTTGCGAAGTAAATTGACAAAATATCTTCGGAATGATCCATCATCAAACAATCCATGAAGGTAGGTTCCAAATATCTGATTATTGATTACTATACCTTCAGGTTCGATTCTGTTCCCCATATTGAGATGAAAAAATGGTTCATGGGCTTGTTGGAAAGAGCCTTTCCCCTGGTGAATTTCATACCCCTTTACTGTAATCTGTTCTGTTTTTGCTAAACACCCGTGCACGATTTTAAGGGTTTTTTCTTTCTCAAAAAAGGTTTTCATCGGAATGATTCTCAGCCCATCAATTTCACCTTGGTAGTCTTCATTTCCATCGATATCTAATATAAATTCTCCCAGCATCTGATAACCACCACAGACTCCTAACACCACCCCACCATTGTTGATATAGCTTTCCAAACGTTCTTGAAAGTTAAATTTATTCAACCATTGAAGGTCCCGAATAGTATTTTTGCTTCCAGGAAGCATTATCACATCAAACTTACTAAAATTTTCATCGGGAAAAATGTATCGAGTTTCCACGTCAGGCTCATTCGTTAATGGGTCAAAATCGGTGAAATTTGATATATGGGGAAGGCGAATAATACCAACTTGAATATCAACGGTTTTGGAAGACTTTTGAGATGTTTCAATTTTTTCTGTCATACTATCTTCATCATCCAGCTGAAAACGAGAATAAGGAACAACACCCATAACTGGAATTTGAGTTAATTTTTCTATTTCTTTCAGTCCTGGTTCTAAAATTGCATAATTCCCCCTGAATTTATTAATAATAAAGCCACAGAGTAATTCTCTTTCCTCTTTAGTCAAAAGTGCCCAGGTTCCATAAAGTTGGGCAAACACCCCGCCTTTTTCAATATCACCAATGAGAAATACTGGTATATGTGCATATCGAGCGACCGACATATTGACCAAATCCTGTTCTCGCAAATTTATTTCTGCTGGACTACCAGCTCCTTCAATGCAGATGAGGTCATATTCCTCAGCAAGTGAATTCAGGCTTTCGATGACCTTCTCCCAGAGAAATTTTTTATACTGATAATATGTATAAGCTTCATGAGTCTCCCATATTTTTCCGCGAACGATCACCTGGCTCATGCAATCTCCCTGGGGTTTCAATAAAATTGGGTTCATTCGGGAATCAGGATCAATCAGAGCTGCTCGAGCTTGCAACATCTGGGCTCTGCCTATTTCCTCGCCTAATGGTGTCACTCCTGAATTTAAAGACATATTTTGTGCTTTAAACGGAGCGACTCTTATGCCTTTACGAGCAAATATTCGGCAAAAACCAGCAGTAATAAGGCTTTTCCCAACACCAGATCCAGTCCCTTGAAACATGATATAACGTGCCATACATCACTCCTCGAAAATATACTGATTCAAATTTTATCATAGGGAAGGGAATCTCAGTCTAT
>JAAYUP010000341.1 GCA_012517635.1 Candidatus Atribacter alterifermentans | reverse complement strand
GATGAAAATCAAAGGATTCGACATGCCATGGCATGTCGCTACATTAATCGGGCGCAATAAATTGCGCCCCTACATTTTAAATTATTTTGTAGGGGCTTGATTTATCATGCCCGTGTATTTTCAGGATAGATTAAAGTTTGTTGAAACTGACTTTAGAAAATAAAAAAAGGAGAATAGTGATTATGTTTCTTTATTGGAATAATCAGAGGAGGATGAATAAATAAGTGAAACTGAATAATACCCCAGGTGGGAAATTTTACAGAAACATGGGATTTTATCTCTTGTTTCTTATTATAGTCGCTTCATTAATAACCTCATTTATGCAACAAGAAATACCACCTCAAGCTTTTACATATACTGATTTTATTGATTTAGTTAAAGAAAATGAGGTTGAAAGCGTTACAATTATAGATAAAAATATATTAGGGCGTCTTAAAAACGGAACGAATTTTACAACCTATGCCCCTGAAGACCCTCAATTGATTGAAATCTTACGAAATCAAAATGTGAATATTGATGCCAAACCACCTTCAGAGCCATCTTGGTGGTCAAGGATACTTGGATCACTATTACCAACAGCTTTGCTCATCATAGTTTGGATTTTTTTACTTCAACAATTCCAAGGTGGCGGAAGCAAAGTTACTTCATTTTCGAAGAGTCATGCTCGAATGGTAGATGCCGAAAAAGTAAAGATCACCTTTGACGATGTTGCTGGCATTGAAGAAGTAAAAGAAGAACTCCGTGAAGTCGTTGATTTCTTAAAAAATCCTCGAAAATTTCAGAAATTAGGAGCTCGAATTCCCCGTGGTGTGCTTTTATACGGGCCGCCAGGTACAGGAAAAACCCTATTAGCAAAGGCAGTAGCCGGTGAAGCTGGGGTTCCTTTTTTTAGTATTAGTGGTTCCGATTTTGTGGAGATGTTCGTCGGTGTTGGGGCAGCCCGGGTACGAGATTTATTTGGAAATGCCAAACGAAATGCTCCTTGTATCGTTTTTGTTGATGAGTTGGATGCGGTAGGGCGACATCGAGGTGCTGGTTTAGGAGGAGGTCACGATGAAAGAGAACAAACATTGAATCAGCTCTTAGTGGAAATGGATGGGTTTGATCCAAACCAAGGTGTCATATTGATTGCTGCAACTAACCGACCTGATATTCTGGACCCAGCTCTCCTCAGACCGGGTCGTTTTGATAGGAGGATTGCTGTACCAAGGCCTGATGTTTCTGGAAGAGAAGCGATTCTCAAGGTACATTCCAAGGGGAAACCCTTAGGAAAAGATATTGATCTCAAAATTTTGGCAAGAAGAACTCCAGGATTTGTGGGAGCTGACCTTGCCAATATGATGAACGAGGCTGCACTGCTTGCAGCCCGTAAGGGAAAAGATGTTATTGAAATGTCGGATATGGAAGAATCGATTGATAAAGTCATTGCTGGACCGGAAAGGAAAAATGTCATAATCAGTGAAAAGGAAAAAAGGGTTGTGGCTTATCATGAGGCTGGTCATGCTTTAGTAGCGAAACTTCTTCCTAATACTGATCCTGTACATAAAATATCAATAATTCCTCGTGGTGGTGCAGCCCTTGGATACACTTTACAACTCCCAACTGAAGATCGATATCTCATCAGTAAACAGGAGTTAATGACTCGTTTAGCTGTTCTGTTGGGTGGGCGAGTAGCTGAAGAAATCATTTTTGAGGACGTAACCACTGGTGCTCATGATGACTTACAAAAAGCCACAGAAATAGCTCGAGAGATGGTTTGTGAATACGGTATGAGTGATACCCTGGGACCTTTAACGTTAGGACGTCGCCATAAGGAAGTGTTTTTAGGAAAGGACATTGCTGAAGACCGTAATTATAGTGAAGAAGTTGCCTTTACTATTGATAAAGAAGTTAGAAGCATTATTGATAGCGCCTATGAACAGGCTCGAACATTAATCATGGATAATCACGATAAATTAGATAAACTTGCTGCAGTATTATTGGAAAAAGAAATCTTGGAAAGAGAAGAAATTGATGCCATCTTAGATATGAATGGAAAAGAAAATTCTGAAATCCCATTGGGAAAAGATAAAAATCAAAAAAGCGCTGCTACACAATTATTATCAGATTTTCCTTCGAACCAAGAAGGGAGGATTAATACAAAATGAAGAGTCATACCCTTCGAGTTGGATTAACTGGGGTTGCATCGGCTATTGTTGGAAAAGAAAATACCGCTGACAAGTTCGAAAAAGAAATGGTCCCAGCATTTGCTACCCCTATGCTGGTGTCACTCATGGATAACGCTGCTTTTTATGCAGTTAAGAATCATTTATCTGATGGTTATGAAAGTGTTGGGACCCGGATCAGTATTTCCCATATTGCTGCAACGCCACCGGGAATGAAAGTCACTGCTCGGGCAACCTTGGTTGAAATTTATAGAAACCGATTGGTTTTCGAAGCCGAAGCCTTTGATGAAATCGAGAAAATTGGTGAGGGGAAATTAGAACGGTTTGTTGTAAAAAGAGACAGTTTTTTAAAGAAACTTGACCAAAAAAATCGAATGATATCAAAGTCGTAAGATATCATTAAACTTTTCTAAAGAGTAATATTATAAAATGGTGATGATGAGTAAATGCGACAATTTGCTGTATTTGGTTTAGGTATATTTGGGAAAAATATAGCTTTAGCGCTCTACCAGCAAGGTTTTATGGTTTTAGCAGTCGATATAGATGAAGCGCCAGTGAGAGATTTGGCAAGCAAGGTGAGCGAAGTTGTTCAAGCTGACACTACTGACGAAAAGGTTTTAGAGACATTAGGAATTAGGAATTTTGATGTTGCTATAGTCAGTATTGGAAATGATATCCAATCGAGCGTTTTGACTACCTTGGCTTTAAAAGATATGGGAGTCCCATTTATTATCGCTCGAGCAATAAATGAAAATCATGGGAAAATTCTTAGTAAGGTTGGAGCAGATCGAGTCATTTTTCCTGAAAAAGATATGGCAATTAAAGTTGCTAAAACTTTAACCTTTCAGAATGCGATTCGAACTGAAGAACTTTTTCCGGGTTACAATATTGTTGAATCAAAGCTTCCTACAGTTTTGGCAAACACAACCTTAAGTAAATCACAATTGAGAAACCGTTTTGGGGTAACAATATTAGCCATCAAAAGGGCAGATGAGTATATCGTGTCTCCAGCTGCCAGTGAAGTATTAAATAAAAATGATATCATTTATGTCCTTGGGGATGAAATTCAATTGAAGAAATTTTTTCGTGAATTAGCATCAGAACGGATCGATAATGGGGGATCATAATGAAAGCACAAGCTGAATGTTTTGAATGTAATATTCGACAAGCCTTAGAAGCAGTGGAGAAAGCAGGAAAAGACCGTCATTTTGCCTGGCAAGTACTCCAACAGGTTTGTAAAAATTATTCTCAAGCCGATTCAAATTGGACACCAGCTTTTATGACGACGGTAGCGCATCGAATTACCCAAGAAATGGTAGGTATTCAAGACATCTTTTACGAAGAGAAAAAATATTATAATCGAATGGCCTTAGAGCTTTATCCCCAATTAAAAGAATATGTAGAGAAGAGCAATAACCGTCTAGAAACAGCCTTACGGATCGCAATTGCTGGCAATATTATTGATTTAGGTGTTTATAAAGAAGTCAAGGTTAACGAAATTCTTTATCAAATTGAGCACATACCTTGGGGAATTTATGATTGGGAAGATTTTCAAACTGATCTTCATTCGTCAAAAATTCTGCTCTATATCGGTGATAATGCTGGTGAAGTAGTTTTTGATCGAGTTTTTTTGGAAGAAATTAATCAAGGGAGACAAATCTATTTTATTGTTAAGGAAAAACCAATTTCCAATGATGCCCTTCGGGAAGATGCTATTGAAGCTGGAATAGATAAGATAGCAACCATCCTAACGACTGGTCAAGGAGAAATTGGAATCGACATCAATCGTGCTCCTCAAGAAGTCCAAGAAGTTTGGAAAAGAGCTGATTGTATTTTATCCAAGGGTCAAGGAAATTTTGAGACTCTAAGCGATCGACCCGAAAGTATATATTTTCTCTTAAAAGCAAAATGCAAAGCGGTATCTCGGGAATTAGGTGTAGAGCAAGGGGCGCTTGTTTTGAAGAAAAATCATTCATAAAAAAGAACTTATCCCTTTCGAGTTCTTGGATGATAAATAAAAACCTTCAAATCACTGAAGGATTTGCAAGTATTTTGTTAAATTTTTTAAAAAAGAACTCTTTGAGAGAGTAAGGAAAACAATGATGACGCTCATTAATAATTTAACAAGAGGAATCGATTCGTTTTCCTTCAAAGAAATAATGTTTTTTAGGTGAGACTTGCCAAAATAATTATTTATCTTTATTATATAGGCAAAATGTATGATAATGAACTGTTGATTTGCAAAAATCCGCTTTTCGTGTAAAATAGTGAAGAAGCTCTGGAATAAATAGCCGGGTTTAAAATGTTCAATCCAAACTGTCAAGGAGATCGTCAAAAGGTGACTATAAATTATGTTCAAGCCTGTGGCGGGATAGTAAGGAAAATCGAAGGGCAAAGCCAATATATTCTCCTCATTCGAAAAAAGAATTCCCCATTATGGACGCTTCCCAAAGGCCATCGAGAAAATGATGAGTCAGATCAAGAAACTGCAATTCGTGAGGTTCGAGAAGAAACCGGTTATAGTTGTAGAATTGAAAAAAATGCCGGAGAAATACAATTTCAATACCAAAAAGATGACCAGAGCTTTGTAGAAAAAGTTCATTATTATTTAATGATACCTGAAGATTCTGGAAGTAATTTTGATACAAAAGAAATCGAAGAAGTACGCTGGGTTGAAATAAGAGAAACTCCACGTCTCCTTTTTTATCAGAATGAAAAAAATCTTGTTCAAAATATCTTTCAAAACAATATTTAATAAACGAATAATTATTGAGAAAGGGGGAGAAATAAGTAAATATTAAAAAAATGTATACAATACTTGAATTTTTCGGTAAAATGAGGTAAAAGGAGGGGGAATGTTGGTTTCCCCAGGAT
>JAAYUP010000340.1 GCA_012517635.1 Candidatus Atribacter alterifermentans | reverse complement strand
ATTGGGCGGCCGGAGTCTTCTCTGCTTCGAATTGCTGGTGCCCAAATGGCTCATTATTACAACATCCCTAGTCATACCACCGCACCAGATAACGATGCCAATTTGCATGATGAACAAGCTGCATGGGAAAAAATGCTTTCTACCCTTGCCGGTATCATTGGTGCGAATGACATGATTGTCAATTTGGGAATGTTTGGAACAGGAATGACCATCAGCTTAGAGCAGCTCGTAATGGACAATGAGATGTGTCGAATTGCGAAACGATTCCGGCAAGGAGTCGAGGTAAATAAAGATACCCTGGCTCTTGATTCAATTCTTCAAGTCGGACCACGAGGAGAATTTCTCACCTCGGAACACACCCTTCATCATTTGCGAAGTAAGGAACATGTTCCTCTTGATGTGTCAAATGGTTCTAATTATGAAGTTTGGAAACAAAAAGGATCAAAAAACACTACTGAAAAAGCTTCTGATTTCGTATCATCTCTTCTTCTCGATGGCTGTCAGAATCCACTTTCCCAAGAGAAACAAAAAGCAATTCAATCTATTATCAATTGGTATGAAAAAAAATTAGGCTTACAATAGGAATCATTGCTAAAATTAACAATAAAAAATAAAGGAGAGAAAAGATGACACCCCGGATTGGATTAATTGGCATAGCAGGACCATTAGAAGCTGGTTTTTCAGAAACTCCAACAATTCTCAAAAGGATGAAAAACCAACTTGAAAATATTGCTTCTGTTATAACCAATCTGGATATTCTATATGACCTCAAAAGTGTTCAAAACGCTGTTAATTTCTTTGCTAATCATGATTTCGATCTCCTCTGCGTAGGAGTTGGAACCTGGAGTGAAGATCACCATTTGCTTGATTTTTTGGAATATTATAATCGACCAGTGGTTCTTTGGGCTTTCCCAGCTGTTGAAACTGGTTCATTATGTGGTTCACAACAAATTTGTTGTGTTTTGAAAGAACTCGAAAAACCTTACTTTTTCGTTTACGGAGAGTTAGAAGACGCCAAAGTTCATCAAAAAATTCAGGAAATTGCAATGGCAATAACCCTTGGAAATCACCTTCGTCATTCTTGTATTGGAGTCATTGGTGGACGAGTAAAAGGGATGACCGAAATTGCCTATGATGAATTAGAGATTAAGGCCCGAACTGGCGTTCGTATTGTCAATTTAGACGAAGATGAGCTTATTGAATCAGTTCAAAATGCTGACCAACTTGTTGCTTCTAAACTTTGGACAGCGATTGGAGAAAAAGTTGGAAAAATAACGGTAGATAATCACGTTGGCACTGAAGCTCTTTGTTATTATCTTGGTTTAAAAAAAATTATTGATGAATATGAATTAGATGGAATCTGTATAAAATGCTATCCGCGGTATATGGGGAAAATTTGCCTGGCCTATTCGCTCCTTGCCGAAGAGGGGATAGTTGGTGGTTGTGAAGGAGATGTCAATAACACGGTTACCATGAAAATCCTTTTTAATTTAACCGGAAAACCCGTTCACAATACTGATCTCCTTTATCCTGATCCGATTTCCCATACAATATTATTTTCTCACTGCGGTTCAGGAGCTTTTAGCATTGCCAACGATCCTGCTCAAATTCAGCTTTCACCAGTTCGTTTGCTCAATCAGGGAGTATGTTCTTTATTCCCGGCACGGACAGGTGTTGTCACTCTGGTTAACTTAGTGGGAAGGAGGGGTACTTTTCGAATGTCAACACTCACTGGAGAGGCAATAGAATGTGGGATGGAATTTCCTGGAAACCCTCTAAAAGTACGTTTTCAAACTTCTTTAGAGTATTTGAATGAAGAAATTGCATCTCAAGGGATTGGACATCATTGGATGGCTGGCTACGGAGATGTTCGTAGAGAACTTGAATATTTTTGTTCTTTAAATAAAATCAAATTTCATTCATTATAAAAGGAAGTTAGAGTTATTTTTTCAATATTCAAGATATTCATTAAATCTAATATATTTTTTAAATAGGAGGGATACTCTATGTGTAAACAAAAGTTTTTAACTCTTTTTTTAGCCATTGTCTTTGTTGTCGTCAGTTTACTATTTAACTTCTCCTATGCCCAGGAAACTTTGAACATTCTTTGTTTCCAAGGTTATACGGAAGATGCTTGGGTCAAGGAATTTGAAAGGCAAACCGGTGCAAAAGTAAATGCGACCTATTCTGGTATGGTTGAAGAAATGTTCACCAAAGCTGCGGCTGGTGGTGGGCAGTATGACTTAGTTTCAATTGATTGTGGTTCAGTTCAAAGATATTACGAAAATAATCTTCTTCAACCAATCGATTTAAGTAAAATTCCCAATTGGGAAAAGGTAAGCCAAAAATTTAAAGACATCGACTTCACCGTTTTCGATGGAAAGCCGTATCATGTCCCATTCGTTTGGGGTTCAAATAACGTTGTTTATAATAAAGATGCCGTAGGTGAATTACCCAATACCTGGTCAGTTTTGTGGGATCCCAAATACAAAGGTCAAATTTCAATCACCGATGAGGCGAACAACAACGTTGTCACTGCAGCTATTGCACTTGGTTTTCCTGATCCTTACAATCTCAACGAAGAACAATTCAAGCAAGTGAAGGAAAAACTGATAGAAATAAAAAGAAACTTGCGTACTCTTACCGTGGGATTCGATTCAGAAAAAAGCGTTCTCGGCTCTGGTGAAACCAACCTCAGTATATCCGGATATGATTCTGGTCTTATCCTCTATCTCCGAGACGAACTGAAAATGAATGTCGGTCGTCTAATGCCAAAAGAAGGAATTTATGTTTGGGCTGATGGTTGGGTTATTTTAAAAGATTCAAAAAACCCAGATTTGGCGCATAAATGGATTGACTTTATGTTATCAGATTTTGCCCAAAAAGAACTGGCGAAGTATATGGGATTTGGAGCGGTTACTCCAGCTGCCAAAGAAGTTATTGACCCTGATATCGTAAAGATGTGTAGTTATGACGATATTGATAACGTTCCAGTCCCAGTCTTTTTAATGAAAAATCCAGAGGATTTTGAAGCTCGAGTGAATCTCTGGAACGAAGTGAAGGCTACTCCATAAAATAATAATAGAAGAGGGGAAGGGAGAATATTGCCTGATTTATTATTCTCTTTTCCCTCTTTCAGTTTAGTAAAATCATTCTTTTTTATTTTTTCAGAAAGATCAACATAAATAACTCTATTGAATTACTTGATAAATAATTGCAAATTGAATAGAGTATTGAAATAAAATTTATTTTTATTTATAAGACTAACCTTCCACCCAATTGAGGTTTAGAATGAACGGCCAAGAAACGGAAATACAACTCATTCAGATTACCAAGAAATTTGGTATTTATACTGCAGTTCAAAATGTCAATTTAGAAATCTATCATGGTGAATTTTTTTCATTACTTGGACCATCTGGCTGTGGTAAAACCACTACATTACGAATGATCGCTGGTCTTGAAGAACCTACTAAAGGACAAATTTACTTAGCGGGAGAAGATGTTACTTTTAAACCTGCGTATTTGCGCAATGTGAACACAGTCTTCCAAGATTATGCCCTGTTTCCCCATATGACCGTTGAAGAAAATATCTATTTCCCTTTGAAGATGAAAAAGGTGAAATATTCTCACGCTCGGGCAACGATTGAAGAAGCTCTTTCTTTGGTAAATATGACCGGATTTGGCAAACGTTATCCACAACAGCTTTCTGGGGGACAACGTCAGCGTATTGCCTTGGCACGATCGCTGGTCAATCGACCCCGTGCACTTTTACTCGATGAACCCCTAGGAGCCTTAGATTTCAAACTCCGCATCGCAATGCAAAAAGTTTTAAAAGATCTTCAAAAAAATGTTGATATTACCTTCATCTATGTAACTCACGATCAAACAGAAGCAATCACTATGTCGGATCGGATTTGTGTCATGAAAGATGGAGTAATCCACCAAATTGGTACCCCTGATGAAATTTATAATTCTCCTAAATCTCCTTTTGTTGCCAGTTTTATTGGTGATATGAACTTTCTTGAAGGTCAAGTCATTCAAATTGGAGAAAATTCGATCACTGTCGATGTGGATGGCAAACCGATTCACAGTTCGCGTTTTACAGGAACTTTTTCCAAGGGGGATTCAGTTGTTGCCTGTATCCGGCCGGAAAAAATATGTTTGGATAAAGCATGTGATAGCGATTTTCAGAAAAAATTCGAGAATCATTTCCAGACTACAATTCATAGAATCGTTTTCCGAGGAACCGATTATGAAATTACCCTCAAATTTGGACAATCTGAAATTCGCTTGATAGAAAGCGCTTCAGAATTTAATAATAAAAAAATTGGTGATCAATTTTTTATTGGTTTTCAGAAAGATGATGTGATTACTTATTTAAAGGAATGCAAAAAGGTATGTGATTATGAAACCAACCTTGACAACTAATTTGAATTCCAGACTAAGAGGGCAATCTTCATTTTTTTCCAAAATCTGGATTGGTGTCCCTATAATCACCTGGCTGTTTTTATTAATTATCATTCCAATCTGCATTATGCTGGTTACTAGCTTCTATATCAAAGAAGGTTCTGTGGTGATTAAAAAAATGAGCCTAGCGAACTATTTAGAATTTTTCATAAACCCAATCTACCTTCATATCTTTTTTCGAACCCTCCTCTTAGCCCTTTTAGTATCTCTTACTTCAATTTTATTGGGATATCCTTTGGCTTATTTGGTTTCAAGAAAAGTAAAGCGCTTTAGAAACCAGCTCTATATGTTGGTTATTGTCCCTTTATGGGTAAGTTATCTGGTTCGGATCGTTGCCTGGCGAACAATATTAGGACGGGTTGGAGTCCTCAATACCATTCTCCTTTCATTAAAAATTATCGATAAACCACTCTCTATTTTTATTTATAGCCCTTTTGCTGTTTATATCGCTCTCATCTATATTGCCTTACCCTATGTATTTATTTCTATATTTAATTCTCTGGAAAAAATCCCCAAAAATCTTTTAGACGCTTCCGCTGACCTGGGCGCGAATAGTTTTCATACTTTTATTCATGTCATTCTTCCTCTCTCCATGCCAGGAGTCATCAGTGGTTTTACCCTGGCTTTTGTTATTGCTCTTGGTGATTATATTATTCCTCAACAATTGGGAGGTTTAAATGGAATGATGTTCGGCAATCTCATTGTTACTCAGTTTGGTTATGCTTATAACTGGCCGTTAGGAGCGGCATTAGGTTTTATAATGTTTACGGTTGCAGTGGTTATCCTGCTGGTTTCGCAAAAATTTGGCTCATCAGAGGGATTCTTAGAATAATGAATACAACAGCAACTTCAAAAAGAAAGAGTAAATCTTTTCCTTTTTTGGGTATTTATGGAGCGTTAGTGTATTTTTACCTCTATTTCCCTTTGTTGGTCGTTTTTGTTTACTCACTCAACTCCTCTCGGTCAACCATGAAGTTTGAAGGCGTAACGTTTGATTGGTATCTGAAACTCTTTCAAAATAAAGAACTATTAAACTCACTTCTTCACTCTCTTCAAGTTTCAGGATTGGCAGTTCTTTTTGCAGTAGTCGTAGGAACATCTGGAGCACTTTTTCTCAACCGAATTGAGTTTAGGGGAAAAGACTTTTTCCGTATGCTGGCAATGCTTCCCATCATTCTCCCTGGAATTATAGTTGGGCTTTCTTTATTGATATTTTTCCTCAACTTGAAGCTTCAGTTGTCAATGTGGACGGTCATCCTTGGGCATATGAGTTTTACTACACCAGTCGTTATGTTTCAGGTTTTAGCTCGATTAGCACGTCTTTCTAGGAATTTAGAAAATGCTGCTATGGACTTAGGTGCTAATCCATTTCAAGCCTTTATATATGTGACCTTCCCTATGATCAAAAGAGCAGTCATTGGGGGAGCATTGCTGGCTTTTACTATGTCATTTGATGAAATCGTTATAACTTATTTCCTAACCAGTACCTTTAATACTCTTCCCATCTACCTTTATGGCATGCTTCGTTTTGGTCTTTCTCCTGAGGTTTATGCGATCTCGACGGTTGTACTTGGTTTGTCCATTCTGTTAATAATTCTCATGGCAAAATATACGGGAAGTAGTGAAGAGACCGTTGTCATTCGTTAATACGATTTTTATTCTGGAAATCTCCTTCATCCTCTTTGGATTTTTTGCCCTTAAATGGGCATTGAGAACAATCATCATCCTGAAGATACCCGGTTATTAAATACTCTGGTTGAATAAGTTTATCGGCTTTTTTCAATAATATAATTGAGATGATCATTGAAAATATGGTAGTAGTTCCGATCAATATAACTTGAGAAGTTAAAGCTTTGATTATAAGATAGGTACCTAAAACCAGAAGAATTGGCATGAGATAAATCAAAAAAGATATTTTTAAGGCGAGGGCGTCCTTTACCTCGACCATTACACTGGAACCAATCGAAGCCGATATTTCGTTTTTTGCTAATACCTTATAAAAATCAGTTCCTGAGTCGTCCAATAACGTTGAACTCAAAGGACAATGATGTTCTCCACAGCTCGTTCCTTTTTGCATTCGAACCCAAGCTTTTTCTCCTTCAATCTCTTCAACCTTACCTGGTTTTAACATACTATTCCTCCAAAATAACCTAATGAAAGATTTTCTCTATTTCTTTGTTTTAATAATCTCCATTATTTAATAGACCACCAGCTTGGAAACTAAAATAAGTAGTTTTTCCAATAATAACATGATCCATAATCCGAATACCGATAATTTTTCCTGCTTCTACAAGTTTTTTAGTTACGGCTATATCTTCACGACTGGGTTGAATGTTGCCAGATGGATGGTTATGAACACATATCACACCAGCAGCACGATCTAAAATGGCATCAGCAAATACCTCCCGGGGATGAACCAGGCTTTGATTGAGTGTTCCTATGAAAACTACTCTTTTTTGGATGAGTCGAGCTGCTCCGTCCAAAGTAAGCGTAACAAAATACTCTTGCTTTTTCTCTTTGAGATCACTCACCAATTTATAAACATCACTTGCATTTTGTATTTTTATGCCATCTTGAAATAAATATCTTTGAGAGAGCTCAAAAGCAGCAAGTATTTGGCAGGTATGGGTTTTTCCTAACCCATTAATTTTCATCAAAGTCGGAAAGTTTAATTTTTCAAAATCATTTTCCACGCACTCAAGAACTTCTTTAGACAGCTGATACACGTCTTTCGCCCGGGTTCCTTTTCCAAGAAGTACGGCAATGAGTTCAAGATTTGATAAAGCCTTGGGACCTAATTTTTCTAATTTTTCACGAGGTCGATCAAAATCGGGAAGCTCTTTAATTTTCATGTCATGATCTGCTCCATTTACTCATTTTTTTTTCATATTATAGCCAATTTTCAAAAGTTTCCCAAGCAACTTTCTTGACAACCTCATCATAAAACCTATAATATTAGTGTTTTTATAATATTAGTGGCCTCTATCCTGTAAATACCGTGAACCGTGAAGTGTGAACCGTGAACCGTTACTTCTGTTATCACCTTCTTAAATTTTTCCCTCGCCCCTGGAGAGAGGGTATGATCCGGAGACATAGGTAACAAAAAGTTCTATATACATAGGTAACACTTTGTATACTACTGGCATAAGGAGGAATGCCTTATGCCATGGATGGAGGTAAACAAAGT
>JAAYUP010000339.1 GCA_012517635.1 Candidatus Atribacter alterifermentans | reverse complement strand
TAGTTCATCAGCAGGGTATGTATGTTTATTTCCATTCTTGCGGATACATTTATCCAATCATTTCAGATTTTATCGAGATCGGTGTTGATGTTCTCAATATCAGCCAACCGAATCTCTATAATATTCCTCAATTGGGAAGAGATTTTGGGGGGAGAGTTTGTTTTTGCTGTCCGGTGAGTTATCAAACGACTGGTATATCTGGAAACCCTTTAGAAATTGAACAATACATTGAACATTTATTTGAACACTTGGGCAGGTTTCATGGAGGTTTGATAGGGTATGCTGAAGAATATCATTCGATTGGAATGAGCGAGGAGAACTATCGAGCCAGCATTCGAGGATTTAAGAAATTACGCTATTCATAAACAGAAAAAGGCAGCCAATTTATTATTTAATAAAAAGAGGTCATTAAAATGGTTTCTGTTTCATCGGAAGCTGCCTATTGGGTGGCGATGGCTCACCTTCCAAATTGGAGCAGAGAAAAAATCAATGATTTTTTTGACCGGTTATTGAGAAATCGTTTTGCTTTTCAAGACTTTTTTGCTTTGAAACCCGAAGAATGGGAAAGTCTTTTCCATCTCTCCCAAGAAGAAGTCGCAAATTTGACATCGGTTCAAGAAAAACTCCCTTATTATACAACAATAACTAAAAAAATCTCAGAACAGGGTTTTGATATCATCCCGGTTCATTCCCGTTTTTATTCTGCACACTTACGAGAAAAACTTGGAAAATCTCATGCTCCAACTCTCTTTTACACCAAAGGGAATACAGCTCTTTTCAATGCACCGGCAGCGTGTATTTTGGGATCGAACCATGGTTCTGGAAATGGGCTTATATTTACACAGAACCTGGTACGACGTTTCGTCCAGGAAGGTATTACTTTGATAACCACGATTGAACCCGGCTACCATCGTTATATTCTCAATTTATGCCTTCAATTTGGGGGGCGGTCTTTCGTTCTATTGGACCAGGGCGTGCTCTCTTTAAAAAGACCGTTAGATGCTTTTGATCAGTATGTGACGAATGGACAAGTGCTATTCCTCAGTACTACTTTTCCTAAAAATAATAACGGGAGGAAATGGACCTTTCAGCGAGATTTATTGCTATATGGAATGGCCAAGGATATTTTTATTGCTGATGCGATTGAGAAAAGGCAAATATGGAGGTGGATTTTGAGAGGGTTGAGACAGAATAAGACCTTTTTTGTCAGATATCCCGAAGAAAACGAAAAGAGTGCTAATCGTTATTTTATTGCTAATGGTGCTATTCCAGTTGATCTGAATGGCAAAATTATCAATAAAGCTGATTAATTTCAAATCAAAGTGGGTTTTATTATGGGATTTCAAAGAACTAAATTTTTCTCCTTTATCTGGATTATTGGTTCATACCGACAAGATAAAATATTTGAGGTTCTCAACCAAGAAAATATTTTGCCGATTGTATTGATGGCGGTGGGGAAGTCATTGCCATAAGGAATGAAATAAAAACCGCGGTTTTGGATTAAATTATCCTGAAACCGCGGTTTTTTGAAGGATTTGAATCTTTATCGGATATAATCTTTAGAAAGAACCTCAATTTGTTTGATTTTTTCTGGGCTATCGATGAGGAATCCACCGGTTTTCACTGTTGGCAGGAAACCATAGAGTTTGTAATGATAGAGGACTAACACCCCGTAGAAACCAGCCAGATATTGTTGTGAATCAATGGCAGCGGTCATGTAACCCTCCTTTAATCCAACTAATGTTCCCGGAGTCATATCAAAACCACCAGCGATGACTTCACCAGGTTGCCTTCCAACTGCTTTTAAAGCATCGGTTATACGATCGGTTACAATTCCGCCTAAACCTATTATAAAAGTTGCTTCAGGATGGGAAATAAGATAAGAAGTTAGTCTTTGCTCAACGGTGGTCATTTCCAAGCCACCAGCATCAATGATTTCCGATGAAGGAATACCAAATTCTTCCATCGCTTTTTTAACACCATCGGAACGAACGACGCCATACATCGCTCCTGGAACTTCAACCGGCATAGCGACGTGAGCTTGACTAAGGTCTAATCCTTTCTTTTTCCCTTCCTCAAAGAGCCGTACCGCTAAATCATAACCAGCTTTGAATTCGTCCTGCCCAATATAGGTCAAACGCTTGTTTCCTCTGTCGCCTTCTGTATCATCATTATCAATAGCGACTACTGGAATACCTTTGGATAAAGCATCCTCCACTAATTTGTCCCAAACGGTATCATCATTTATGACCAAGGCAATTCCATCAACATTCATAGCTATTGCTTCTTGCATTCTTTTTTGCTGAAGGGCAAGATCGCCACCGACTAAATCAAAATCCACCTTGCAATTCAGCAACTTCGCAGCATCCTGAGCACCCTTCACTACGACTGCCCAAAAGGGATCATCACCTCCGTGGGTTACAAAACGGAAATACAATTGTTTTGTTTCACTTTCCTGAGCAAACGATACCGTTCCCAAAACTAAAACCATCACGAGAAGGAGTGAAAAAACCATTAATTTTTTAAGCATTCTTATCCCTCCTAACCTTTTATTGTTATTATTGTGCCATATTTTTCTTATTTTGCAAACTTAGAAAGGTGAAAAGCCACGAAGTCAATGGTAAGAAGGAGAGTCAAAATAAAAGTGTCTCATTATTTTTTACAAAAGTATTCCCTTTTCTATATTTTAAAGCTTCGCTATAATAAATTATATGTGTGGACGATTTGCCTTAATTCTTACTCCGGTGGAATTAGAAAAAATATTTGGGTTGCGATTGGATGAAGAATTCAATCCCCGATATAATATTACTCCCAGTCAAACTGTGCCAGTAATCACCTTTCAAGAAAAGGATAAAAAGAAAAAGATGTCCAGCATGAAATGGGGTTTAGTGCCATCTTGGGCAAAAGACCCCTCGATCGGAGATCGGATGATCAATGCCCGATCCGAAACCATCCATGAAAAACCTTCATTTCGTAGTGCTTTTCAAAGGAGGAGAGCGCTGATTCCTGCCAGTGGTTTTTTTGAATGGAAACGCGAAGGGAAAGCCAAAATTCCCTATTTTATTGGAATGAAAGATATGAAAACCTTTGCTTTTGCTGGTTTGTGGGAGCGATGGGTGCACGACGATAATTTCTTAGAAACCTTTACGATTTTAACCACCGAAGCAAACGAACTGGTCCGTCCGATCCATGACCGCATGCCGGTTATAATCCCGGAAAATGCTTACGATAGGTGGCTTCATCCTTCTACTGATCTTTCTCAAATTATTCCCCTTTTAGCACCTTATCCCGAAAACACGATGCAAGCTTATCCCATTTCGAAATTAGTAAACAACCCTAAAAATGATGGACCCGAAATTCTTGAAAAAGTGGGATAGTGTTTAATACTTTTTTAGAAAAGACCTTTATACCATTTTATGACATGAGATGAGGATGAAAACCCAAGATTCGACCTATCCCTGCCATGGCAGATCACTTGATTAATCGGGCCTATTAAAGGCTGAGAGGACGAGGGAGTATTGACGAAAAATGCCGAGGGGCGACTTTTTGATTCCTTCTCCCTTGATGGGAGAAGGTCAGGATGAGGGTGAAAGTTTAGATTGAGATTCAGGTTGGGTGTTTTGAAAATGAACCTGGTAGAGGTGCTCAGGTTTCCCCCCTCACCTTCATCCTCTTCCACCAGGGGAGAGGAAAGAAAGAAAAATTTTTTAAAAGCGGAAAAATATGAGAGAAAAAGAGCGTGATTAAGTGGGGAGAGGGTAATGACCAAGGGGATGAGGATAAAATTATTTATTATTCATCAATATTGTAATGAAATAGGAAATAAAAATTATTACAATACTTAGAATCATTAAAATGAGGAGGAAAGGAAATGACTAATCGAAAAACCTGGACAGAGGAAATTGAAGTCAATGCTCGCGATATCATTGAAAAAATTAAGGAACTTATTCAAGAAGGAAATGTTCGACGTTTGGTTATTAAAAAAGAAAATGGTGATCTTCTTTTAGAAGTTCCTCTTACTGCAGGCGTAGTTGCCGGTGGAATAGTGACGCTGGTTGCTCCGGTTCTGGCAGCACTAGGAGCAATGGCAGCTCTTTTAACCAAAGTAAAGTTTGAAATTGTAAGAGTTGAGGAAGAGAAAATGAAAGAAAAGAAGGACGATGAAAAACAGGAAAAATGACTACGAATAAGGGGGGTACAAATTAAATGGCTTCAAACAGAATAAAAACTTTGGTTTGCTATTATTCTCTGGATGGGAATACTCGGCATATTGCGAAAGCAATCCAACAGAAAATAGATGCCGAGGGATTAGAATTAAGAATAAAAAGTCCATATAAATACAAAGGTTTTTTAAAGTATTTTATTGGCGGCATGCAAGTCATTTTTCGAAGCCGACCTCCTCTTTTTCCTTTAGGAAAAGACTTTCGGGATTACCAATTGATTATTTTTGGAACTCCAGTATGGGCAGGGAATTATGTGCCAGCGTTTCGAACACTTTTTCCCTCTATTGAACTCAAAAAGAAAAAAATAGCCTTCTTTGCTTGTTGTGGAGGGAAAGTTGGGAAAACTTTTGATAACTTGAAAAAAGCTTTAAAAGGGAATGAATTTTTGGGAGAGATCGAGTTTCAAGAACCTTTAAAAAACGATCCAAATGGGACTAAGGAAAAAGCCCAACGATGGGCTCAGGAAATACTGGGAAAGATAAAGAATGAGTAAAAAAATGTCATAAATAACAAGGAGAAAGAAAGAGTTGTAAATCATGAGAGAGTCCTCATCAAGATCTATTCCAATTTTAAACAGAACAGCACACGATTTAGGATTGAAAAGAAAAAAATAAAAAACGAAAACTAATGAGGGTAAACCCTCTGCGTTTTCATCATTATCTAATGTTACTGTGCGGAATGAGGGTCTATCATGTTCTTTTTATAGTGAGAGGACTTAACGGTTAAAAGAGTATACAATACCAACCAGAAACCTGTTACCTGTAGTCCCAGTAAAAGGGAGGATTTAGAAAAAGAAGAATACCT
>JAAYUP010000338.1 GCA_012517635.1 Candidatus Atribacter alterifermentans | reverse complement strand
TGACGGAATAAGAATGAGCATGATAAATATTGGGGTTTGATAAATTAAGCCCCTACAAAAGAATGTTTTTCTGTTGGGTGACAATTTATTGCGCCCACTTCATGTAGCGACAATCACGAGCATTTCGAATTTGGGTTTTCATTCGCTTAATTGCGCAACGTATTCCTTGGCAATCGAAGTCAGTTCATCCCACATTTGATTTTTAATTAAATTTGCATCGACTAACTTTCCACCTACTCCCAAACAGGATGCACCAGCTTTTAAAAAGGCTTTCATATTTTCTAAGCTGATACCGCCAGTTGGGCAGATTTTAATTTGTGGGAAAGGACCTTTTATGGCTTTAATATAATCGGGACCCACATTGGAAGCTGGGAATACTTTCACACATTCAGCACCGTTTTCCCAGGCACTAAGAATCTCAGTTGGTGTGAAAGCTCCAGGAATGATAGGGATATCATATCGGTGGGCGAGGCGAATCGCCTCAAGATTTAAAGAGGGGGTTACGATAAACTGGGCACCGGATAAGATAGCTTGCCGTGCCGTTTCCGGATCAAGGACAGTACCAGCTCCGAAAAGAACATCATCGATTTTTGAACGAACCTCTTCTAAAGTTTTTAAAGCTCCTGGCGTCGTCATCGTTACTTCGATGCATTCAATTCCACCTTTTTTTAAAGCTTTTACTGCGTCCAAAAAAGAACCACTTTCTTTAGCTCGGATAATAGCAACAATTTTTTTACTTTCGATAAAATGAATAGTTTCAAAACGATCTTTAAAATGCATAATAATACCTCCCTTTTTAGCGCAAAGGTAATTACCTTTTGAACCTCATTATCCCACAAAGAAGTTGGAAAAAAAAGAGAATAGAATAAATAAGAAGGTTCTTCCTTTGTTAATTTATGGCTGTTTGGCAGTTAAATAAGAAAAGCGTGAAATAAGAGTATGGTAAAAAAATGTCTTGACAAAGACAAGGAAATTCGAGAAGATAATAACAACTTATTTAAAACATCATTATCAATATTCATACTTTAAAATATCTTAAAGAATAATAATTTAAAAAGGTGATGTCCTCACACCCTCAGAAAATGAGGGGTGAGAGGGTTATGGTGAGGGGGAGAAATAGAAGAAGGAAAGCGAGAACAGGATGAGGGATGAAAGGCACACCCCCTCACCCTAACCCTCTCCCACGGAGGGGCGAGGAAAAATTTAAGAAGGTGATAACGGGAGTAGCGATTCACGGTTCACGGTATTTACAGGGTAGACCGTCATGCCACGTTGTGGCACCAATTAAGGATAAAAATGCTATTCAGAAATCAATCTCCCCCTTTCGTAAAGGAGAGCGAATGGGGATTTGAGTTTTTTGAAACAAATCGAATCCCTCTTAATTAATCTTTGTCCAAAGGGAGAGGTCAATATACGGGAATTTGTTTGAAATAATATTTTCAGGATAAATCTCCATGCCACTCTGGTGGCACTAAAAATGGATAAAGACGAGATTCGATATGCCTTGGTGTATAAATACGTTATTTTGGCAAAATAAGTTCGGTTCATAAAGAAAAAGCATTTTTTTATACAGGCTTGATAAATCAAGCCTGTAAATGATGAAAAAGATAAAAAAAAAGAAATATATTATCCAAGGTTAATTTATTTCATAAATAAAAAGGAGTTAGGTTGATTTTATGACTCTGGTGCAAATTCCGCTTTATTTGAAAGTGAGTAACAGCCTCAAAGAAGATATCTTGAATGGTATATATCAGGTTGGAGAACTTTTACCAACTGAAGATGAATTACAGAAAAAGTTTATGACTAGCCGAACTACAATTCGAAATGCTATTGGAATATTGGAACGTGAGGACTTAGTTATTCGTAAGCAGGGGAAAGGGACTGTAGTAAAAGAACCTAAAACCGCTCAAAACATGAACTACATTACCTCATTTACCGAAACTCTCAAAGAAAAAAACATTATGGTAGAAACTGGGAGTTTGACAGTTGAGCTGATCAATCCGCCCCAAAAAATTGCCACTTTATTGAACCTTAAAAAAGGGGAAAAGGTTTACCTCATTCAAAGGATGCGCATTACCGATGGAATTCCGATCGCCTTTATGAGTAATTATATCTTGTCTCGTTTTACCCCCAATCTGACCGATAAAAAAAATTTGCTTCGGGAAAAAGGGCTTTATCAAATCCTTGAAGAGGAATATGGATTAAAACTTCATCGAGCTGTCGAGACTATTGAAGCCTATAACAGCGGTCCTCTCGAAACTGATTTATTGCAAGTGCCAGAGAAAACACCCCTTTTTCATACCATTCGCATAACTTTTTTGGAGGAAGGAACACCTTTTGAAGTGGTGATTTCGGTCATCCGGGCTGATAAATATGAGTATCGAGTTTATTTAGAAGGAAGACCACCCCAAACCCATCAATCATTCTAATAAAATTTTTTGGAATTAAGAAAAGGAATAATAAATAGGAGGTCATTATCTTGGGAACAATTCTTAAAAGACGGAATTTACTCGAAGCAGAACCAGAAAAAGGGAACAATACCTTTGCTGATATTTTGAATAAAATTGGGAGTAATGTTGCCCGTGATACGCTCATGTTATTAACCGAAAATGAATCGGAATCAGGGCGGATCAAGGTTGGATATACCACCGTTTATCCTCAATGCAGCACTCGCGGTCATGAACATGCACCTCTGGAAGAAGTCTACTTTATAATCTCCGGAAAAGGAATAATGGAAATAGATGGAGAAAAATTTGAAGCAGAAGCTGGTGACGTGGTATACATCCCTTTTGCTAAATTTCATCGAACTGAGAACCCTTATCACCTTCCCCTTTCTTATGTGTGGATAACCATTAAAAAGGAAGGTTGATATCGCTATGCCAGTTTATTTTTTAGTAGTCGATATTGGCACCGAGAGCGTGAGAGCTGCTTTGGTTGATCATTTGGGTACAATTGTTGGTATTCAATCCCGATCAACCGATTTTTTTTCACCTCATGCTGGTTGGGCAGAACAAAGACCTGATGAATGGTGGGAACTAACCATAGCATGCCTCAAACAGCTCATGATTGAGCATCCTGGTATAAATGTTGCAGCGATCGGTATCAGTGCCCAAATGCATGCGGTTGTTCCAATTGATTCTCACGGGATATTGTTAATGGAAAAAGTCCCAATCTGGTGTGATAAACGTTCAACCGATATTTGCCAACAATACCAAAAAGAAATATTCCCCGAAGAACAGATCCAGTTAACCGGCAACCTCATCATACCAAGTTGGACTGGCCCAAAAATGAAATGGATTAAAGATAACCTTCCTCACGTCTATCAACAAACTGAAACTTTCCTTACAGCGAAGGATTACCTGAATTTTCGTTTTACTGGAGAAAAGTATACCGATTTTTCGGAGGCGTCAGGAAGTTTTCTTTTTTCCTGGAAAACGAAACAGTGGAATCATGAACTGATTCAATTGTTTGGGATTGATCAATTAAAACTTCCAGAAATAGTGCCCTCAAATACCATAATTGGAAAATTGCTTCCTGAAATCGCTGCTCAAATCGGCTGTCAACCTTCAATCCCAGTTATTTGTGGAGCAGGTGATATGTTATGCCTCCTTTTGGGAGGAGGGATGGTTCGAGAAGGACGTTCCTGCGATGTTACCGGAACTGCTGCTGATGTTTCGGTGCTGAGTCCAAAACCTCTTTTGACCAAGCATTTGATGAATCTTCACCATGCAATTGATGGTTGGATCAGTTTTGGAATTTTAGATAGCGGTGGTGGAAGCCTAAAGTGGTTTCGAGAAGCTTTTTATCATCAGGAAGATGGTAGAAAAATGTCCTACTCTCAGATTGATGAAGAAGCCGGTGATGTTCCTGCTGGTGCAGATGGCTTATTGTTTTTTCCCTATTTAATGGGGGAACGATTATTAGGCTCTCCCTCAGCGCGGGGAAGTTTTTTTGGTTTACGTCCTCACCATCAGCGAAAACATTTTGCCAGAGCAGTCATGGAAGGCGTTTGTTTTGATTTAAAAATGAGCTTGGATGAGATTGAAAAGCGGTATTCGGGAACTATTGAAGAAATGGCAGTTGTAGGAGGAGGCGCCCGGAGTTTTTTATGGTGTCAGCTCAAAGCAGATATCTACCAGAAAAAAGTATATACACTGTTTGAATCTGAAGGTGGAATTATTGGAGCCGCTTTATTGGCTTTTTCTGCTATTAGCGGAAATCCGGTCGATGAAATTGCCGAGAAATGGTTAAAAGTAAAGCAGGTTTATCTTCCCGATGAATCGCGGTTTGATGAATATCAAAAGCAGTATAAAAATTTTCGGTTGTTCCACGATATTTTCCAACAGGCTTATCTTCATTTTGGAAAGGAGAACTAAAAGTGCAATATTATCATTCTTTTATAAATGGAAAGTGGGAAGAAGGAGAAGGATTTTTCGAGGTTACTAATCCATCCAATGGTGAAGTTATTGCTGCAGTAACTAAAGTGAAGCTCAATCAAATGAAAAATGCCATTGATAGTGCTCATGTTGCTTTTAAAATTTGGTCAAAAAAGCTCGCCGTTGAAAGAAGTCGGTTGCTTTTTAAAGCAGCGGAAAAAACGAGGGAAAAAGCTGCCGAGATCGG
>JAAYUP010000337.1 GCA_012517635.1 Candidatus Atribacter alterifermentans | reverse complement strand
TTTGGAACTTGAACACCAAAATCGTATGCAATTGTGTCATTACTTTTAGTTATCATGTAGATCTTGTTCGTAACGACCGAAGGAATTTCGTTCGGGACATTCACAAACAAAGTGTTCCTAGTAATAAAACTGGAATTTAAGATGGCTTTTTTGTCATTAAACCACATCTCCTTGATGCTCGTCAAGTTGTCACCTACCAATACTATTGTATTGTTCATATAAGCTTTAACTAATAGAGAGTCAGCTGATTCAGGATTCGGAACTCGCACATAGTATATATCCGGAATGCCATCTGTACTCTCATACTTATCCGGATTATCATCGCAAGACACCCATCCCATGCAAACCAACGTCGCGAATATAACTATCAGCAAATTGTTGTAGTCTTTTATATAAAGTTTATTTTTCATATTTTTTAATTCAATTGTTTTAAGAATCAATAACTTATGGATCCAAAATCGAATTCAACAGGATCTTTCAGCAGATTAGGATTCATGGTTAAATCAGTATCTGGAAAAGGAAGTTGAAAGTGTGCATCCGTGATGTTTGGAATATTTGGATTTTGATCATAGTAAGTAACCGTAGGATCAAAATTGCCTGATTTATAATAAGTGCCAAGACCAACATAATAACTCCTTCGCTGTGCTTTAAGCTCGGCTATAGCCTTTTGTGGTTCGTAATAATGCCAACGCACATAATCATACCATCTGTCGCCTTCACAAGCAAGTTCGAGGCGACGTTCTTTCCAGATATCGTCCAAAGTAATGGATGACTTGGGCTCGTAGCCTTTTACCGATCTTTTTCTGACATCATTAAAAGCTTTTACTGCTTTTGGATCGGATGTGGAATTATTGTTACCCAAAACGGCTTCTGCATAAATCAAATATACATCTGCAAGTCGAAGCAAATTTGTACTAAGACTCGTTGCCATACGAGCCATGTGAGTGCCGGTTCCAATAACGTGATCGTTATCGTTACCTACCAGATGTTTTACTTCGTTTGCCCCAACTGCACTTTGATATTCCATACTGTTAACTGCAAATTCAGTGTAGTCGAACCCCCCTTTGTCAACCCAGAAATAATCATATTTATCGCCATACATCATCATTGTAGCTTTTCTCCTATCATCTACATTATTTCGAGTTAAACTAAGTGCATTTTCACTAAAAGCATCTTGCAGATCTACTGATGGTCCATTATATCCACCCCATGTAGCTCCATATTCATCAAAACCCTGAATTCCTAAATCTGATTGCAAGGTGTTTTGAGATGTCCATTGATTGGATACTACCCAATGCCAGGCTATTAGGCTTTCTTCACTGAAATTATTTTTCAAACGGAATATATCTGAGTATTTGGGCAATAAATTTCGTCCACTTTCTTCGATTACTTTACCGGCATACAAAGCGGCATTATCCAAATCCTCTTGTCTGCGAGAACCTTCCATCCCATAACCTGATTTGGTTAAATAAACTTTTGACAACAATCCATATGCAGAAT
>JAAYUP010000336.1 GCA_012517635.1 Candidatus Atribacter alterifermentans | reverse complement strand
TGGATCGGCGAATAATACCCACCTCCCTGGACATTGGCGCTTCGACCCTAGTGGCCTTGGTGGGACCTTTACTTATACGGAAAAATCCACCTGTTTCATAGCAACCATCCGATGTGAAAAGACTGATATTTATCCGACACCAACCCCGACACCATGGCCAACTAGGAATCCACAGTAAGGATTAAACTATTACCAGTTAACTCAATAGGTGTTTCTATTAATTCATCTTTTGAAATAGAGAATAAAGGGTATCATTAGCTTTCTGCACTCTATTGTCATTGTTGAGTGTGAGTATTATATGGATTGTAAAATGCTCCTAAAGGGGAAAAATGCCAACTCTATTTTATACCGGTAAAATGGCATTTCCATTAAGGCTCATGACAATGATGAGTGGTATTGTTGCCTGGATGACAGGGAATGCTCGAGATTCTTCAGTGATGAAAGAGAGAATAAAATAAGGTTACAATGGTCAATTTTTGATTATATTCACCAATATGATGAATTATCAATCTTTCATTACGAGAAAATAGCAAATATTCTCGTTCAAGAAATTGACTGCAAGGGAAAGGATGTTGCTGATATTGGATGCGGGACAGGGATTCTTTCTTTTATGGTGCTGGAAAAGGGTATCAAGAAAATCAGTTGTGTTGATATATCAAAGTTTATGCTAGATAAGTGCAAGAAAAAAAGTATTGATAAGGGATATCCTAATGAGGTTATCTCTTTTCACGAAGGAGATGTTGAGAAGCTCGCTTTTCGTGATTCCTCTTTTAATATTTTATTTTGTAATATGGTTTTAGGGATGGTTCCCAACCAACAGGTAGCAATTAATGAATTAACAAGGATACTTCGTTCAGGTGGTACTCTTGCCCTATCTATTCACGGTCCAACTCATCTTATCGAGCCCATTGAGGCTTTGGTGAAATCTATGAATAACCGGTTTTACTTCGCTCATCGTTTCGAATTTTGGCCACGAGATGAAAGAAAGGTGAAGATGTTCTTTATGAAAGCTGGTTTGGGTAAAATAAAAACCAAGCGTTTAACCTGGACTGATGAATTTGAGAATGGAGGGGAATTATTTGATTTTTTTTGCTTCTACATCTGGACTTTGGTGGTATCATCGATTACCTCCTGAGCTCAGGAATAAAGAAACAGAAAAAGTACGTCACTATTTCTTAAAAAATAATATATCTAAAAATACCAGTGATGTAGTTTTTGCCTGGGGGATAAAAAAATAAGTCTATTTGAAAAAGAGAGAGGAAATCGTGTCTGCGGAAGTTATCTTGGATTCAAAATTAACTTGTCGACAGTCAATGAAGTTAGTAGCTGGTTGGTTTCTTTAAAAAAGGTTATCTAATAGAAACAAATTAATAACTCATACCAGAATCACGAAACAATTTTATTCTATTTTAGCCCAATTAAAAAGAAATTCTTTAATAATCTTTTCTATCAAGGGGGGAAAGTAATGAAATACAGGAGTAATGATTCTTCGAGAAAAAATATCATTCTTCTTATTATTTTGGGATTAGCTGTTGGTGGATTGATGGTGATGACCATTTCTTGCGCAGAGGGCGTAAAATGTACTGATATCAAAACCACGTTTTGCGCCATCATCAAAGAACTTGCTCCGGCTTCGGTGCAACCGGCTCTTGAAGATTGTCCCACTTCACTTATTATTTGCGAGGGGGAAGAAATTGTGCTTTACTGGCAAGGTGACGCTACATTAACCAGCAATGTTTCAATTATCGGACCCGCAGGAGAAGTATATGATTTTCCCATTTCCGAAGGATTTGCTACAGTTACTCCGGTAATTTCAGGGGAATGGAAGATTACATTTACCGGAGAACATTGTCGTATTTATAAATCCATCTCAATTCGGGTTATCAAGGGTCCAGAACCCTATACCATCGTTGCCAATGGAAATATTGACACTGGATTCTTTTGCGATATTAATCCGAAAAGCGTCTCTAAAAAATTGATAGTCCTCGCAATTCGATCCACCCAGTGCGGGGGAACTGGTGGGTTCTATTGGGAAAACTGGAACTGTAAGAAGACCGAGTGGAATGGTTCTAATCCCATCTTTCTTAACATCACTAAAGATGATGGTTCAGCGAATAATACTCAACTATCTGGTCATTGGAGTTTTTACCCCACCGGTATGGGGGGTACTTCCATTTATACAGAAAAAAGTGCTTGTTTCAGGGTTACCATCTGCTGTGAACCGTGTAACCAAGTACCAACCGATATTTATCCGACACCTACACCAACACCCTGGCCAACCAGGAATCCATATGGTCTTTCCCCGATTTTGTAAAGTCTTGGAAAAGAGAATAGAATATATTGGTGGTGTCAATGAATCATGAATCAAGAAAAAGAACAACGACGAAAGTATGACAAAGAATTTAAATTAGAAATCCTTCGCGTAATCAATGAACAAAAAAGACCTATTGCCCAAGTCGCTCGAGATTTTGGATTAGGAAAAAATACCATCTATAAATGGAAGAAAGCCATTGAAGAAGATCGAGACTTTGCTTTTCCTGGAACCGGTCACTTAAAACCAGAAGATGAAGAAATGCGTCGGTTACAGCGAGAGAATGCCATATTACGAGAAGAACGAGATATCTTAAAAAAAGCACTTGAT
>JAAYUP010000335.1 GCA_012517635.1 Candidatus Atribacter alterifermentans | reverse complement strand
GGAAATAGAAAAACGGTAGGCATCAATACCCAAGTCTTTCATAAATGCAATATCTTCTTCAAAACGATGATAATGATCACAGGCAACATCAGCAGTTGTTCCATCTTTAATCTTACCTGGTGTTTGGGCAAAGCGATCCCAAATACTCTCTCCCTTCCCATCATCATTCCAGGCTCCTTCAATTTGAAAAGCAGCAGTTGCCACTCCAAATATAAAATGTGTAGGAAATTGAAAGATTACTACTATCCCCTTTCATTTAGTTTTACTATATATACTCATGTTGCATCATTTATCCATAGTAATGTAGTTGGCGTTGGAAAGCCAGTTGTATTTATCGACATCACAGGTTACCACGATAATTTGGAGCTGTTTAGCGGCATCTTCTAAAATTTGCAGAGCCCGGTGTAAACGACTCGCATCGGTATTCGCCAGAGGATCGTCAAGAACGACTAATTGCTTTTCTTCATAACTTAGCAATCTCCCCAAGGCGAGCCGGAAAAGATACCAAATCTGTTCTTCGGTACCAAAGGAAAGATCCTCAATGGGAACCTCGGCTCCCCAACTGGATGAAACAACCGAGATAGGTTTTATCCCTTCATCTAAATGAACCGTATATTTTATCCCTAAGAGCCGTTTTAAATCTTCATTGACCAATTTTTTTACTGGATCGGATAGACTTTCTATTGATTTAGTCTTGTAGACTTGTATTAAATCATATAACAATCCAATAGCTGATGCTTCAACTTCCAATCGTCTCTCTTCTTCTTTGAGAAAAAACAATTCTTCTTCGATCCGGTTGGTATCTTTAAAGGAAACCAGCATGGATTTGAGCTTTCCATTTTTCTCGGCAAGGTCTTTTTCTAATTGATGAATATCTTGATCTAATCTTTTCATTTTATTTTCGCATTCGACAAAAGCTTTTTCTGGCTGATTTTCCATCTCTTCAATTTCTTCGGTATATTTTTGAAGAGCTCTTTCTTTTCGATCCAACTCTATTGAAATTTCGTTAAGCTTTTCTTCTCTTTCTTTCAGAGTCAACCCATCTTTCTGAAGATTTTCTAAACTTTTTTGTATGACACTCTTTCGCTCATTATTTCCATGAAGGGTTTTTTCTAAATTTCGAATTTTATTTTGAACTGTATCTTTTTTCTTATTCAACTCGTCTAAATCTTTTTTTAGGTTTCTTTCTTTGTCTTTGTGCTCTTCAAGCTCTTTTTCTAATTCATTGATTTTTTTAACACATATTTCTTTCGCTTGGGTCTTGTTTTCATTTTCGGCATATTTTTTTAAATCAAAATTCTCGGGTATTTTGCTCCAGTTAGATTCAATTCTCTTTTTGAGTTCGGCTATCTCTCCTATCACAATTTCTTTTACATTTTTGGTATGACCTTTTATTTCATTTTCGAGTCTTTTAATATGATTTTCTAATTCATTTTTTTGGTGGAAACGATCTCTCAACTCATCAATTGCTTTAGTTTCATAAGGAGCGGTTCGTTTTTCAAATTCAATTTTAAATTCTTCTAATTCTTTTTTCATTTCCTTGACATCTTCGCTCCCGCTCATGATTTCAATTTCTCCGACTTTATCGAACGAAATTCTTGCCACCTCATGAGAGATCCAGTCTTTTTTCTCCCCCTTTTTTATATCGAATTCAACGCTTTTATCATCTAAATGAATTTTTCCAAATATATTAGTTTGAGCACTTACCTTGATTTTTAACCCAAGCGCATCGAATTTAGTTTGGGCATCATGGATTTTCTGATAATAATCTTCAATTATATTTAAATCCTTTTGTGATGGAGCTATGAGTGATTCCAATTTTTTCTTCTTTTCCAGTTTCTCTTGTTCTAAGTCATTTACTTTTTTCAATCGTTCTTCTTTTTCTTTTAGTTCTATTTCCTCCTGAATTGCGGTATGGGCGGTTAGGGCATAACGATGTTCGGTTTCTTTTTGCTCATAAATCCCGATTCTGTTATCTAAATTTTGGTTGAAAGTATCGATTTCTTTCAAGAGCCTTTCTAAATCTTCTTCACTCAGCTTTTTTTCCTTGCTTAGTTTTTCATTATGTAATTCAATTTCTTTGATATTATTTTCATTTTTTTGTATTTCACCAATTTGTTCGGCTAAATTTTTATAATCAGAAGATATTCTTTTTACTTCCTCGTTTAATTTTTCTCGGTTTAATCGATGTTCATGGGCTAAGTTTATTTTACTTTTCAATTCATCTTTTTCTTGCAAGGCTGCTTCCAACATGGGTTTCTTTTTTTGGAGAAGGATTTCTTTGTCTTCAATGTCTTGTATTAAATTTTCTTTTTCTACTTTTTTCAGGTCAATTTCTTCTTTTTCCTTTTCTAAGGCTTTGATTTGTTCTTTGATAATAAAAATCTGAGAATCTTTTCTAAAATCTCTTCGTTTCTCGGTGTATATATTCAGAAATTGAGTCAAAATTTTATTAAATAGTTTTTTTTCGATATCAGTCTCAACAACAGCACCGATGAGTTTTTGAATTGAGGATAGAGTCTCTTCGTTTAAGTTTTGCTCTTTTTCAATTATTGGTTGTCCTTGGACCATCCAGAGGGTTTGACCGAGCCCCCATAGTTCCGGCTTGGTATCTCCTCTGCTTGGGAATTTCCCTCCAATTAATTTGATAATTTCGTTGTCAGCTCTATCTCCTTCAGCAATTCGTTCCCAACTTCCATCGACAAATTTTTCCAAAAGACTTTGAGATGAGATAAATCTTTTGGATATTCTATACAATTCATCATAATGAGAGAAAGTAATTGTTGCACCAGGAGACAATGATGACCCCCAAGGGACTAATGATTTTATTTTCTCGGATTGACTGGTATGTTTGGAAAAAAGGGTTGTTCGTATTGAATCAATCAAGGTAGTCTTTCCACTTTCATTCGGACCGTAAATAATATTCAGGCCTTCGGAAAAATCTCTTTCAAAGGGATTTCTGAAGATTTTCCAATTTTCGAGGTAAATTTTCTTAATGATCACCTTGACACCTCGCTTGCCATTTGATAGAGAATCATAAGAGCCCTTTCTAAAGCTTCTGGTGGAGGATTCAACGGAAGATTTGCATCATTTAATTCTTGGAGAATGATTTCGGCATTTTCAGCGTGCAGGTTAGAGTATTCTTGAAGGCTGGGATGACATTTTTTCAATGCTTCGATGGCATCAATAACTTTGCCAAATAATACTCCATCAGGAATCAAATTTTTTAGCTTTTTCAAGTCAGGGTTGATATGCAGTTTGTCTCTATTTAATTTGAAATAGAGGAAATTTTTAGCATATTGATTTTCCATCGTTTCCAAATAATGAAAAGCCTCTTGGTCAATGATTCCGTTCAGTGTGAGGTCTAAAACCCAATTTTCCGGGTCAGTGATGTCCTTGAGTTCTTTTTCAAGACGTTTGATCTCATCAAGGCTGGAAACTTCGATGAATCGTTCTTCCCATTTCAGAGTTCCGATTTCAATCTCTTGTAGAGTGGGTTTGGAACCATGTTCTTTAATTTCGACAATAACTACTTTTCCACAGTTGTTTTCTCCAGATTTGGTTGGTTCTGGAGTTCCGGGGTAAAGCGTACGGGTAACTCTATCCTTTCCCTTAAAAGGAAATAGGGAGTGCCATTCTCCCAAGGAAAGATAATCTAAACCAGATTTTTCTGCCCGATTGGGATCAATGGGGAAGTTGGGATCATCAGTACCCCCTAGTATTTGAAGATTTCCATGGGCAATGCCTATTGAGATTTCATCGCTAGTCACTTGTATCCAGTCAGTGAGGTCTCTTTTGGTTTGTTTCTGAGTGACGGGACATGGATACAGAGTAACTTGAAGATTGGGGACGGATAATGGCTTTGGCTGATCAATAATAAAAGTATTAGAAAGAGTTTTCCAGGAAGGATCTGCATAGATGGAATCTATGGTCAAAGGGTCATGGTTTCCCGGTAAAATATAAACTGGCATTGGTGCAACCTTTTGTAAAATGTGAATGACTGCATCAATCAAGTCTCTTTCAATATCGTTGTTATCAAATAAATCCCCAGCAATAATGATAAAGTCGACATAATGCTTTTGAGCAGAATTAATTATGGCATTGGCGGTTTGAATTCTCACTTCCCGAGCCCTTTCGGCATTCAAACCTAATTTGGCATATTTCATCCCTAAATGCCAATCAGCCGTGTGCAGAAATCTGGCCATTTTTACCTCCTAAACCGGATTTAGTTTTGATTTATCCTTTTTTTGTGTCTCCTTTTCATTTGCTTTCAACGACTGAACAGCAGCAATAATAGCCTCACAACCGACCTCCCGAACTGCCTCTTGAACTGCTTGCTGTATCGCATTCGCTATATAAGTTTTCATACTAGAGACTTTTTCTTTGATTAATATTTCGATTTCTCGTCCAATTGCAGCGTAAATTGGTGCGGTTGCTCTCTCGGTATACGATGGTGAATCGGAATAAGCTTGAATCCGTTGTACCGACGCTAATTGTCTCAATGCTTCTGAAAATGACATTTTGCCACCCTATTTGTTATCTTTAATAATGCTCGAATTTGTATAGTTAATTAATCGTATTCATATTATCATATATTTAAAATTTTGTAATTTTTTCTATTTATATATTTGAATAAAGAAAGATATTATATTTTTAATAGGATTCCAAATGGTCTTTCTTTGAATGACTGAAGGAGAGAATCATAAAGGAGTATGGATTTTAAGTAACTATATTGAAATATAAAAAATCTTGAGGAGGCTCTTTTTCCGCATAGTGGCCTTCACTTATTGCTAAATATCTAAAAAAATTAAATTACTTTCTGAACTGAAGAATATAACTTTGGCCAACATCCTTGTTGTAAACGAAATTTAGTACCGTGATTATGCCCTGTCCTGGCATCAAAATCTACTAATATATAGCCCTTTTCTATACAATCTAAAAAATTATCAAAAGAAAATCCTGATAATATATATAGGCTTTCATATTTAAAGTATTCATGTTTATTTTCAATCTTTGTCTCTGCTATTATGTAAAAACAGTTTTTGATTTTATTACCAATGGCATATTTGAGATCATCAAAACCCCAATATGGTTCAGGATTTATTGAACCTAATCCAATTCTATTTTTTACGGAAGATAACCATGTTAAAATACCTTGGTCTGTTTGATCTGCCTCGGACGCATCAAAAATAAACTTGACTTTCGCAGTCTCTTTATCAACAATAATTTTAAAACCGCGGTTAGTAAAAGCAGAAGCGCTTGTGGTCGAACGAAAACTCATTTCTGTTATGGGGTACTTTTTCCCAGCTTGTTTGTGAGACCATCCATAGAATGGTAATAGTAGTATGTTTGAAACAATTTTTGCTCCAGTTGGAGAGGGTTCAAGGTGCTTTAAGGTTATAAGAGATGAAGAATGTTTTGTTTGTCCTTTCAACTCCCAATCGCTTGCATTTGGTAGGGGTAGATTGTTTTCTTCAATTCCAAGTAATTTCTCAAGCGTGTTTCCAACCGCACCATCATTATGAATATTAATTGTTTTTTTATACTTTTATGCCATCCTGCCATACATACTTTTTTTATTTCTTCAAT
>JAAYUP010000334.1 GCA_012517635.1 Candidatus Atribacter alterifermentans | reverse complement strand
TTTACTATTCCTTTTGCCGTCCTCATATTACGTGATGCTTTTAAGGAACTTCCTGAAGAAATTGAAGAATCGGCTTTGGTTGATGGTTGCTCTCGGTTTCAAGCCTTTTTTCGAATGGCTTTGCCGTTGGCAGCACCAGCCTTGGTTTCAGCAGGAATAATCTGTTTTTCTTTTGCTTGGAATGAGTTTTTATTCGCTTTCATAATGACTTACGCCAAAGCTGCACCGATGACGGTTATTATCGCTGGTACGCAAGATACCCAAGGGATTCAATTCTGGTATGTGGCTACTCGAATGTTATTAGCAATTGTTCCTCCGGCAGTCCTTGCCTTGACGGTTCAGAAATATATTGTTAGAGGTTTAACCTTTGGTGCAGTGAAGGGGTAAGTGGGTAAATTCCCCAATGTGATGAGTTGAATGTGAGAACTATTTTCTATATAATAAAATAGATATGGAGCAGGCGATTATCCTGGATTCGTCAGGTAATGGGGCTGGGCAAAAAGCAACAGGTAAAAACCTGTGGGACCAGTATTGGTCTTGCAGGTTTTTTTGTTTTATTGTGGAGGATTTTCGATGACCGAACAAACCCGTTATTATACGATTCGTAATGTATTACTAGGGATATTACTTCTGAATTGGGGAGTAGCCTTGACCAAGTTGCTCTATGGGAAACATATTGGTTCAGCCAGTATGACAGCTGATGGATTTCATTCTCTTTCTGACGGGGCTTCGAATATCATTGGATTGATAGCGATTTCTATTTCAGTTCGGCCTGCCGACGGTAACCATCCTTATGGGCACAAAAAATTTGAGAGCTTTGCTTCTATTGCTATTGCCCTGCTCCTTTTTATCGTGAGTATTGATATTTTACGAGGAGCTATTGACCGCTTAAGTAAACCAATTATTCCTGAAGTTACTCCTTCAAGTTTTATTGTTATGGGAATTGTATTGTTTGTTAATATTCTAGTAGTCAGTTATGAAAATCGAATAGGTCGGCAACTTCATAGTGATATTCTTACCAGTGATGCTCTTCATACTTTGAGCGATATTTTTGTTTCTATTTCAGTTGTTATTACACTCATTACAGTTCGATTGGGAGTAACGTGGTTAGATGGAATTGCGGCTATGGTTATTGCTGGTTTAATTTTAAAATCTGGCATTCAAATCCTTTTAAGGAGTTCTGATGTTTTATGTGACCGCATCATTATTGATCCTTCGGTTATTACTCATTTTGTCCTTTCTATTCCCGAGGTTAAAGGTTGTCACAAAATTAGGACACGAGGTCGAAAAGATGATATTCATATCGATCTTCATCTCTTAGTAGATAACAACATGGATGTTCAAAATGCCCATGAAATTGCCAATCATGTCGAAAATACTTTAAAAAAGAATATACCTGGAGTTTCGGATGTTGTGGTTCACATTGAACCAGCTACAAATATATTAAAAAAAACTTGAGAAACATCACCATGGGTTTATCCATGAACCCATGGTGATATGAGAGCTTTATTTTAGTATGGCAATGTGAGTTAGAGGCCAGTAAATAAGAAATGCCCGTCCTAATATATTCTTTCGAGGAACATAACCCCAAAAGCGACTATCATCACTATTTAAGCTATTATCGCCGAGTACAAAATAAGAATCTTCTGGGACAGTTTTTTCCCCTTCTCCATAAAATCCATAGTCATAATAAGTACGGCTAAATTTATCTCCCTGAAGAGGCTCGCCATTGACGTAGATCATCCCGTTCGATATTTTAATCTTTTCACCGGGAAGCCCAATAACTCTTTTTATTAAATTTTTTCTATTATCAATTGGATATCGAAAAACAATGATGTCTCCCCTTTGTGGTTCGGTGATTCGATAATAAAACTTAGCGACCAGAACCCTTTCTCCAGGAACTAAAGTGGGTTCCATTGAACTTGAAGGAATATAAAAACTTTGAACAACAAAATAAATGATTAATAAAGCAATCACCAAAGACCAAACAATGGTTTCGATGGCTTCACGCAAGGGGCTTTTCTTTTTTGTCTCTTTTGTTAAATGAGCATTATTATTAATCTTTGAAGGAGATTTTTCTTTTTTCATTCTGCACCTCTTCATTTATGGAAGTGATCAAAGCTCTTTATCCTTAAGGATTCTATTCACTCCTTATCAAATTACAATATAAAATGTTCCAGATTATATGGCCAAAAGGAACGAATAAACAATGAGTTAGTATTTATTTCACTTGGTATTATCCCTTATTTTTTCAAAGCAATCAATGATAACCAACATGCATAATAACTTTTCCTATAATACGTGTAGGCTTGTCAATCAGGATAATGGGGTCATATTTGGGATTTGCAGACTTAAGGATAACTGCATGATCTTGAAAAATAACTTCTTTAATGCATAAACCGAGATCTTCAAGTTCAACGATAGCAATGTCTCCAGACAGAGTTTGAAGATCAGGGGAGAAAATCACCAAATCGTTTTCTGTAATTCCTTTACCAGTCATTGAATCTCCTTTGGCGCGGACAATAAATAAACGAATCTTATCTTGATATGAATTCCCGGTTTTCATTTGGATAAGTGATTTTTTAAAGACCTCATAACCAACAGTATAAGCATCAAAATCGTTTTCGGCTATTCCACAGGGAATTTTTGAGGAAAGAACAGGAATAGCAATGTCCTCATCTTCCAAAGTAAATACATCACGATTAATAATACCTGTTATGAGAAGCAGCTCCCATTCAGATATTTTCATAGTTCTCCCAATTTTTTGCAAAGTGGTAATATCCGGCTCCCTTTCACCTTTGAGCCATCGACAAATGGCTGCTTGGGAAACACCAGATGCCTGAGCCAGTTGAACTTGATTCCAATTTTTTTCTTGCATTTTTTCTCTAAGCCAATCTTTGAACGCCATAGTTTAATTATATGACAGATGTAAAATATTATCAAGACTCTATTCCATTAGAAAATTGATAAGGAGGATAATGAATAAAAGACGATTAAAACTATCAATAAATTGGTTTAATCGCCATTGTCAATGGGTTTTACTTCGTGAGTATTTTTTAATCGAGCTAAAATTTCTTGTTCAACATCAGGAAGAGCATAAAGAAAGCGATGGACGATCTCGAAAAGATTTTCATTTTGATTAGCTTCAAAGCGAAGAGTATATACCGGTTCGGTTACTGATTTTCTAACTAATCCCCATCCTTCTAACCAATCAACACGAAAACCATCAATTGTAGTCACATTTTTTTCATTGGAATGAGATTTTTTGAGCATGCTCATTAAATTGGGATAGGAACGAGTTTGGATACGAATGTCAGGAGTAACATGTGGAGAAGGATAGGTCTCGATAATTTTGGAAAGGGGTAAATTTTGGGAGGATAAGTAACCAAGAAAAATCATTGCAGCAAAAAGCCCATCATCACGGTGAATCTCACGAAAAAAGTAATGCCCACTAATTTCACCTGCCATAATTGCATCTTCTCGGATGAGGCGCGTTTTTATATAGGTATGACCAGACCTTTCGACCAAGGGGATGCCGCCCAAACGTTGAACCTCGTCGGCAACAATTCGAGAACTCTTTATATCATAGACAAATTTTTGGCCGGAAGAAAGATGGGACAAGAGATGGCGAATGAAGAAAATCATCCCATGTTCAGGGAGAATGACTTTCCCCCTTTCATCGGCAAAGATCACCCGATCGCCATCTCCATCAAATGCAATCCCAACATCAGCCTGATGCTGAATAATCGTTTGACAGAGAGCTCTCAAATTTTCAGGTTGTGAGGGATTAGGTGGACGATTGGGAAAAGAACCGTCTGGTTCGCAATATAGAGAAATTACCCGATAGCCAAGCGAGGTTAAAAAATCAGGGGCTAAACCAGAATAACTTCCGTTTCCACAATCAACCACAAGAGTTAATTTCCTTTGGGGTGGAGTCGAAAATTTTTTTAAAAATAAGAGGTATTCCTTTTCAAAATTTTTTGTTTGATCAATTTGTCCTCTCTGAGCGCGGAAGATTTTTTTCTTTACCCTTTTTTGTATCTCTTTTATATCTCGGGGAGTGATTGGCAATTCATCTAAAAGGATTTTAAAACCATTATATACGGCTGGATTGTGAGAAGCAGTAACCATAATACCCCCTCGTAAGCGGAGATAATCAATAGCAAAATAAAGAAGCGGGGTGGGAACGATTCCTATATCAGTCACATTGATTCCACTATCTACTAGTCCGCGTATTAAATTTTTTTTTAGGGGAAGGGTACTGATTCGTACATCCCCACCAACCGCAAAACAGCTTCCTGCCGGGACCATTGAACCCGAAGCTCTTCCAATTAAATAAGCAGTTTCTTCGTTTATTTCATCGGGGTAGATACCTCGTATATCACAATCTTTGTAAATGCTCATTGGTTTTACTCCAGGATAGTTTTTTTTGAAGAATTAAATCATTTAAGGCTTCTCGAACCGCATCTTCAGGGCTATAACGGGGTGAGAAATTGAGCATTTCAGAAGCTTTTCTCATTGAGACACAACATCCCTGACGGACGTGATCGGCTGCCATGGTTGGATAACCAAAATTTTCGGTGTATTCTTCTAAAGAAATATTTTGATAACGGAATTCGACATTCATGAGATGGGCAAGATAACGACCTAATCCAAAAAAAGTCATTGCATGGGTTGTTCCACAGTTAAAGCACTCACCGATGGTGTAATCTTTTTCTTCAATACATCTTAAAAAGAGAAAAGCAATATCAGCTGGATGGACATGATGCAAAGTGCTAAGACCTCCATCAAGGAGATATATTTCCTTTCCATTCATGATGTCCTGTAAGGTTTTAAGATTATTATCCCCGAATGGAGTAATAAAAGGTTTTCCTGGTCCGGTTATATGAGTTGGATGAATAAGGGTTGCCTGAATGTGCCCTTCATAAGTATAGGAAAGGAGAATTTTCTCGATATCGACTTTTTTTTGTGCATAATCATTTTGAGGGTTACGAGGTGCTGTTTCTGGAGTTGGTATAATACAGGTTTTTCCATATATCCAAGCCGTCCCGCAAGTGAGAAGATGAATGTCAACTTGGTCAATGGTTTCCACCATTATTTGAGCACTATTCGGATCAAAACAAATAAGATCAACAATAATATCGGGTTCAAGGTCCTTGATTCTTTCTTGCCAATTCCCATTTTTTTCATCTCGTTCCCGATCAATTTTTATCTGATTTATTTTTCTCCAAACTATAGATTCTGGATAGGGCTTGGTTGAACCTCGAGAAAATACCGTAACCTCATAGTTTCTACTAACCAGGAGCGGTACCAAGTAACTTCCAATATGTCCAGTCCCACC
>JAAYUP010000333.1 GCA_012517635.1 Candidatus Atribacter alterifermentans | reverse complement strand
TAAAAGTTCTTTTTTCTAATCCTCCGGTCTTAGAGTTCCTCAGAATCCGTGGTGATTATTATATTAAATGATGCGTCCTCTTTTGTCAAATTTTAAGAGGGGAGTAAAAGGGTATTGGTTAAGCGATTTTAAAAAACGAAGTATACAATTTTTCCAGTATTAACACAGAAATTTGAAAAAAAGGAAAATTTTATAAAAAAATTTAAAAGAGCTTTTCTTCTTTTATTCCCTGCGTCCCCTTCACTCAATCTGTCTTTTTAATCTTCCCCTAAAATGACTTCTACTCTATGTTCACTTCCAGGAGAAAAAATTGGAATCGTTTTACCTGATATTCTTTTTCCATCAACTTTTAACTCATATTTCACATTTGGTTTTCTCTCAACCACAATTGTATATTGAACACCACGAAACCAACGTTGCACCCGAAAATCCTTCCAATCGGTGGGAATACAAGGATCGATGATTAAACCTTGATAATCCGGGCGAATTCCTAGAATCCACTGTGTTGATGCAACCAGAGCCCAGGAAGCAGTTCCAGTTAACCAAGAATTTTTTGCTTCACCAAAACGGGGGTGGTCAGGTCCAGCTATCATCTGAGCATAGACATAGGGTTCCTGCCGGTGAACTTCAGAAATTTCCTCTCTTCGAGAAGGACAAATAGTTAACCAATAATTCCAGGCCTTTTCAGCTCTCCTCAATATACACTCAGCTATAATTGCCCAAGGATTTGGATGACAAAAAATTCCGGCATTTTCCTTCAATCCAGGTGGATAAGAAGTACATTCTCCTAAATAGAAAGAAAATTGAGTGAAGGCTGGTTGTTGCAGAATAATACCGTAAGGGGTAGCCAGAAATTTTTCGACCGAATCCATAGCAACCATCCCTCGTTCCAGATCGGCAACACCACTCATAACTGCCCAAGGTTGAGTCTCTAAAAATATTTTTCCTTCCTGGTTTTGCTTTGAGCCTACAGGCAATCCTCTATCATCGTAAGCTCTCAAATACCATTCACCATCCCAACCCCACTGATTTATACGATCAATCATTTTCCTGGTTTCTTCTCGAAAACGGGAAGCATCTTCCGGTTTCCCAATTATCTCAGCAATCTGAGCGAGTTCTTTGCCAGCTGCCACAAACATCTCTCCAATGAGAATTGATTCAGCAATTTTTCCTTCATTTTCGGTAATCAAGTTTAAATTCAGACAATCATTCCAGTCAGCCTGCCCGATCAAGGGTAAACCATGAGGTCCAAGGTTGTGAAGAGTATAATCCAGAGAACGAAGTAAATGTTGATAAAATGTTGCAGGATTCCCACCATCAGCAAAGGGCACCATTTCGTTTAATATGGTGAAATCACCGGTTTCTTTGAGATAACTAGCGGCAGCCAAAACTAACCAAAGAGGGTCATCGTTAAAACCGGCTCCAATTTCATCATTTCCTTGCCGGGTAAGTGGCTGGTATTGGTGATAGGCACCTCCTGATTGAAATTGAGTTGATGACAAATCCAGCAAACGTTCTCTGGCCTTATCAGGTATAAGATGGACAAATCCCATTAGGTCTTGATTGCTATCTCGAAAACCTATCCCTCGACTAATTCCCGATTCAAAGTATGAAGCCGAGCGAGATAAATTGAAAGTAATCATGCATTGGTATTGGTTCCAAACATTGATCATTCGATTAAAATGGGAATTAGGGGTTTGAACCTGAAAACGATCAAGAATATTTTTCCAATACAATTTGAGCTTTTCTAAAACCTGGTTTATCTCATCATGATCGGCAAAACGCTGTAAAAGAGACGGGATCCCCTCCTTATTCACCCGTCTCTTGGTAATGAATTTTTGATGTGGTAGGTTTTCTTTGTATCCCAATAGAAAAAGAACTCGATCTTCTTGTTGGGATGGAAGTGCTATTTTTATTTGATGGACCCCAACGGGTGCCCATCCACAGGCTATTGAGTTGGAGGTTTTTCCTTCTCGAACTACATAGGGCGAGCTCAAAGATCCATAAGGACCAAGAAAACTTTCCCGATCAGTCTCGAAACCTACAATATTTCCCACTGCACCAAAAAAAGCATAATGGTTTCGTCTTTCTCGATATTCAGTGATATGGTAAATAATTCCTTCCTCAACCTCAACTTCTCCAATATTAAGGTTGCGTTGAAAGTTGGTAGAATCATCCAGAGCGTTCCACAAACAAAACTCAACAAAAGAAAAAATATCTAATTCCAGCGTATCCTTTCCCCGATTAAAGAGCTTGACTGACCAAATCTCAAGTTCTTCATCAATCGGAACAAAATAAGTAATCTCACATTCGATATCTCGATAACGAGAAGAGATAATGGTATAACCCAACCCATGCCGACATTGGTAAAAATCTAAATTTTTTCTTACCGGTTGCCAGGTAGGGGAGAAGAAATCCCCATCAGAAAAACGGATATATAAATAACGACCTCCTTCATCTTGAGGAATATTATTGTACCGGTAGCGCAAGATCCGGCGGAGGCGGGCATCTCGATAAAAACTATATCCACCGGCGGTATTGGAAATAATACCGAAATACGATCTCTCCCCCAAATAATTAATCCAAGGTTGGGGGGTATCCGGACGTTCGATTACATATTCTTTTTTTTGATCGTCAAAATATCCATATCGCAAGGATTTCTTCCTCCCTTTTGTCACCTTGATAATTTTACATTTCTGTGACTAAATGTAATAAGTCATTCCTTGGCTAAAGCTCGATTCACTCTTTCTGCAGCTGCATCGAGATATTCCTGAACCTTTTCTTCAGAATAAGTTCTTGCTACGTAAGCAGTCAAAATATTTCGAAATTCTTCTTGAACAGCATTTTCGACATCTCCCCATCTTGCTAATGGCGGATAAGCAGTGGCATAGGATAGGGTGGTTTGGAAAACTTTCCAGACTCCCGACTCATAATAGGGATCCTTAAAAGCTTCCAAAAGGGCGGGCAACATGTGAGAAAGATTTTGAGTGTAATCTACTAATTTTTCTTTTTCCAAAAGAAACTTGATCCATTTTTTGGCTGCTTCTTGGTTGGAACTGGCTTTGAGGATAACTAAATTACTTCCTCCTGAGAAAGAAGCCCGACCTGCAGGTCCGGCAGGGGGTTCAACCACGCCATAGTTGAGG
>JAAYUP010000332.1 GCA_012517635.1 Candidatus Atribacter alterifermentans | reverse complement strand
TTAATCAGTTGAAGACTCTGTGATTCTATAAAATCCATGCTATCGACCTCTTTCAATATTAAAAAAGCCTGATGACCCGGGTCGATATCAAAAAAATATTTCAACTTTCGTCTCGCGCAAAAGCTGAAAACTGAGATATTCCCCGGGCCGGTCTCCTGGCTTGAAGGCTTATTCCTACTCGGTTTTCCTTCCCGGCAACATCGCCAGTGGCATAACAAACCTTTCGTTCCTTCTCACAGTGGCGGGACCACACCGGATTTTCACCGGTTTCCCGAACACCCGTTGAATGTTTCTATTCAGTTGTTTTTATCCTCATCACATGGTAGATTAAATCATTATTTCCAATTTGACAAGAGGTTTCTTATAAAATTTATCAAAGGATGTTATAAAGATGACGCGAGGAATTGTCATTGCTGCTCCCTACAGTGGTTCGGGGAAGACAACGGTAACTCTTGGTTTGATGCGGGCATTGACCCGCCAATTTCAGGTTGTCCCTTTTAAGATTGGACCGGATTACATCGATCCTTCCTATTACCAGGCTGCTGCTAAAAATGAACCACACAACCTGGATCTTTTTTTGCTGGGAGAAGAGAACTTAAAAAAAATATTTTTCCAGTCGATTCGAAAAGGAGAAATGGCCATAGTTGAAGGAGTCATGGGTTTATTCGACGGGTTAGGAACTAAGTCGTGGGCAAGCACCGCTCACGTGGCCAAAATTCTTAAACTACCGGTTCTCTTAGTCGTCGATGTACGATCGATGTCAACCAGTGCGGCAGCCCTGGTTCACGGCTTTCAGACCTACGATCCCGAGCTTCAGCTGGTGGGAGTTATCTGTAATCTAACTTCAAGTAAAACTCATTATAATCATGTTAAGGCATCCATTGAGAGAGATTGTAACCTCACAGTTGTTGGTCATCTTCCTTTTAAAAAATTTCTTGATTTGCCAGAACGCCATCTGGGTTTAATTCCAGGTTGGGAATTAAATCATCTTGAAAAATGGCTTGATCATTGTGCTGATTTCTTTCTCAAAAACGTGAATCTCAACCAGATCATTGACCTCATGAAGCCTTTGGAAAAAGTCGATATCGGCTCAACTCCTCAGGTAAAATTACCTCCATCGGAAACAATTCGCATCGGAATTGCCTATGACAGTGCATTCCATTTTTACTACTCTGATGGTTTAGAAGCCCTTCGCTCTGCCGGTGCTGAACTGGTTTCCTTTAGTCCACTGAATGACAAATTTCTCCCGGAAGGACTGGATGGGCTTATTTTAGGAGGAGGTTTCCCAGAAAAATTTGCTTTGAAGCTCTCTCTTAACCAGTCGATGAGGAATTCAATTCGAACAGCGATCGAAAACGGTCTTCCAACCTATGCTGAATGCGGAGGAATGATGTATTTAACCAGAGAAATCGAGGATCATATTCATCGTTTTTATCCAATGGTGGGAATTTTTCCTATAAAAGCGATCATGAGTAAACGACTCCAGCATTTTGGATATGTTGAAGCCAAAGTAACCCAAGATAATATCCTGGCACCAACCGGTACGGTTCTTCATGGTCATGAGTTTCATTATTCTGAACTAATCGGTTCCCTACCAATATCCAGCTATAAGGTGAAAAAACCCAATCAGAAAAATGCCTGGGACTCAGGTTTTACTTATAAAAATTGTTTAGCTTCCTATGTACACCTCCATTTTTCAGCTTATCCAGAACTCATTTCTAATTTTCTCAACCATTGCCATCATTGGAAGAAAAACCATTCATTTCTCATTTCCTAAACTCATTATTCTCATTTTAAGGTTTATAATTGACTCTCATGCTGCAAAGTAGAACCAGATGAGGATAAAAATAAGTATCTCCCTCATCCTGGCTCTCTCCCACCAAGGGGCGAGGGAAAAAAGACTAAAAGAATTCATAATTCCTTCTCCCTTGATGGGAGAAGGTGAGGATGAGGGTGAATGCCCAGAATGAGATCCTGGTTGGTTACTCAATATGAGTTACCTATTAAAATCACTTCGGAATTTTAAAATAGACTTTCATGTTACTTTGCAGTACCTGACGAGGATCAAAATATCTTCCCCTCACCCTGGTCCTCTCCCACCAGGGGAGAGAAAAAAGAGCGATGGAAAAAGAAGAAAATGAGAGTTTTAGATTTTATTCTTGAAGGAATAGAAAAAAAAATATATAATGGCGCAGGAGATATCATACTTTGATTTTCAACTTGCATAGTTCATCTGCGTTTATTAGCATTTGAAAAATGTTTTTTAAAAATCCATTATAAATTGGTTATTCATTAAAATTGAATATAGAAGGTATGAGTATTCAATATTGACAAATGGACCAATAAGGGTCCATTTTTTGTGTTTTAAACTTAGTGTGGAGTGATTGAAATGAGTCGTTTAATAACCGATGTTATCAAAGAAAGCCTTCAAAAAGTAGTCAACGATCAGTACAGGAACTTATCTGATGGAATACTTTTTAGCGTTGAACCTACTCGCGATAAAGCTCATGGAGATTTTGCCAGTAACATCGCCTTTTTACTTTCTAAAAAAGCACGGAAATCCCCTCGAGAAGTTGCCAATCACATTGTACCGATTCTTATACAATCTCTTGATCAGATTGCGACCATTGAGATAGCCGGTGGAGGTTTCATTAATTTTTTTCTGGACGATAAAATCATTTATTCATTCCTCCAGGATATTTATCAAGAAAAGGAAGAATATGGATCGGTTCAAATTGGAAAGAATGAAAAAATGCAAGTGGAGTTTGTCAGCGTTAATCCAACTGGGCCGCTTCATGTCGGTCACGGCAAATGTGCTGCCTTTGGTGATGCTCTGGCACGAATTTTAAAAAAAGCCGGATTTTTAGTTGAAAAGGAATATTATATTAATGATGCTGGTCGGCAGATAGACTTATTAGGTCTAACCTTAGAGTGTCGCTATCGGCAGCTTTTTGGTGAAGAGGTTGAAATACCAGAAGGGGGATATAAGGGAGATTATATGATAGATATCGCCGAGGATTTAAAAAAAGAAAAAGGCGATTCTCTTTTATCTCTACCAGATGAAGAAAAAACCGAAATATTTAAATCGTATGCAGTCTCAAAAATACTGCAAAGCATACAAAAAGATTTGAGCGATTTTCAAGTTCACTTTGATATTTGGTTTAGCGAAAAAACTCTCTATCAAAATCACGAAGTTGAAAAAGCTCTGGAACAATTAACCAAACAGGGTTTTACCTATGAAAAAGATGGAGCTCTTTGGCTGAAAACCCAGCAATGGGGCGACGATAAGGATCGAGTTCTTATTAGAGAAAATGGTTCACCTACCTATTTTGCATCGGACATTGCCTATCATTTTAATAAATGGCAAAGAGGCTTTGAAAGGGTAATCGATATTTGGGGAGCCGATCATCATGGATATATTCCTCGTATGAAAGCGGCAGTGAATGCTTTAGGCTTAAAGAAAGATTTTTTAGAAATTTTTATTGTTCAATTTGTTACCCTTTTAAGAAACGGGCAACCAGAAAGAATGTCAACCCGACAAGGTGAATTCATTCCCTTGCGGAATTTAATTGATGAAGTTGGAGTCGATGTTGCCCGCTACTATTTCCTTATGAGAGATCCTGCAACTCACCTTGAGTTTGATATTGAAGAAGCTAAAAAAACATCAATGGATAATCCGGTCTATTACGTCCAATATGCCTATGCCCGAATCTCTTCGGTTTTTCGGGAAATGGAAAAGAAAAACTTATCTACGATAAGCATAGAGCAAAAATATGAATCATTTCACAATGAACATGAAAAATTATTGGCTAAAAATTTGATATACTTTCCAGAAGTAGTAAAACGATCAGCTTTAGCACGGCAACCTTATATGATCTGCAATTATATAACAGATTTAGCTGGTTCATTTCATACTTTTTATAATAACAACCGGATTTTGGATGAAGAAAATTTAGAGTTAACGGCTTTTAGGCTTCAATTATGCCGTGCAACTCGACAGGTGCTTAAAAATGCTTTGGATTTATTGGGCGTTTCGGCACCAGAAACGATGTAGGGAAGGTCGATAAGTATGAATGGGAAGGAAGGAAAATTTATTTTTGTTACTGGAGGAGTCACTTCTTCTTTAGGAAAGGGGATTACGGCATCATCAATTGGTCGAATTTTAAAAAGCCGACAACTCAAAATAACCATGCAGAAATTTGATCCCTATATTAATGTTGATGCTGGCACTATGAATCCCTATCAACACGGTGAAGTTTTTGTTACACAAGATGGGGGAGAAACCGACCTTGATCTTGGACATTATGAACGTTTTATCGATGAGGAATTATCAAAATCAAGTAATGTGACAACCGGTAAGATTTATAGTTCGGTTATTGCTCGGGAACGGCATGGAGATTATTTAGGAGCAACTGTTCAAGTTATCCCTCATATTACCAACCAAATAAAAGAAGAAATTTTTCGACTTAGGGAAGAATCTCAAGCCGATGTTTCAATTGTAGAAATTGGTGGTACAGTTGGCGATATTGAATCACTCCCATTTCTGGAAGCTATTCGCCAGATTAAGAACGATATTGGAAAATCGAATTGCTTGTATATTCACGTCACTTTAGTTCCTTTTCTCGATGCTGCTGGTGAGTTAAAGTCAAAACCCACTCAACACAGTGTCAAAGAACTGCGAAGCATCGGAATCCAACCCGATATGATTATTTGCCGCTCGTCCCATGTTGTGACCAGAGAAGTTATATCCAAAATTGCGCTTTTCTGTGATATTGAAAAAGAAGCCATCATTCCTGTTCTTGATGCTGAATCAATCTATGATGTTCCGCTTATACTGGAAGAAAAAGGAGTAGGGGATCTTATCATCAATAAACTTCAGCTGAATGCTGTTGACGTTGATCTCCAAGAATGGTCAAAAATTATATCTCGAATGAAAAACCCTAACCAAAAGATCGTAATTGGTATAATCGGGAAATACGTTGAGTCGAAGGATGCTTATTTAAGCATTAACGAATCTTTAAAACATGGGGGAGGAGCCTTGGGAGTCAAGGTTTGTATTAAACCAATTGAAGCAGAAAAAATTCAAGAACAAAATGTTGAAGAATGTCTTGGAAACCTCGATGGTGTTTTAATCCCAGGAGGTTTTGGAAAAAGAGGAATAGAAGGGAAAATTATTGCCGCTAAGTATGCTCGGGAAAATAACATTCCCTTTTTTGGGATTTGTTTAGGAATGCATACGGCAGTGATTGAATTTGCCCGTAATGCTTCCGGAATGGCAGGCGCGCATTCAACCGAATTTAATCCGGAGACACCCTTTCCAGTTATTCATCTTTTACCGGATCAACGTTCAAAAAAAGATTTAGGTGGAACGATGAGATTAGGCAACTATCGTTGCCAACTGAAAGCCAACACAATAAGCTATTCCATGTATAAACAGGAAGAAATTTTGGAACGACATCGCCATCGTTATGAGTTAAACTCTGAATATATTCAGCAATTGGAAAAATCAGGAATGGTTATGGCAGGTTTTAATCCTGAATTTCAAGTCGTTGAAATGATTGAGCTCATCAACCATCCCTGGTATGTTGGAGTCCAGTTTCACCCTGAATTTAAATCCCGGCCGAACCGACCACATCCGCTTTTTTATGGTTTTGTTCAAGCTGCACAAAAGTTTCATCAAACTCAAAGAATAGGAGAGAAGCCATTTGGGAAGTAACTGAAACCCTATTGGAGTGATTGATTCTGGTGTAGGGGGGCTTAGCATGGTTTTTGCTTTGGATCAATTCCTTCCTTCGGAAGAAATTGTGTACCTCGCTGATCCTCTTCATTTTCCATATGGAGAAAAAACGAAAATCGAGTTGATTCCTATAGTTTCATCTTTGATTACCTTCTTAGATGAATCCTTAAAAGCCAAACTAATCATAACTGCTTGTGGAACGATCAGTTCGAATTGCCTGGAGGAGCTATCGGCTTTATTTCAAGTTCCAATCATAGGTATTATTGATCCAGCCTCGAAGGAAGCTGTAAAAAAAACAAGAACCGGCAAAGTCGTTGTATTGGCAACTTCAGCTACAATAAGGAGTGGTACTTTTCGAAAACATATTCAAAAAATAGATCCTACTATTATGGTTAAAGAGGAAGCCTGGCCGGAATTTGTCGATGCGGTTGAAAAAGGACTCCATCAAACTAAACAGTGGAAGCAATGGATTCAAAATCAATTAATTCGATTCAAAAAAGAAAATTTTGATACTATTATTATGGGTTGTACACATTTTGCTTTAATATCATCTTTTTTCAAGGATATTGCTCAAACCTCATTTGAAATTATCAATCCAACTCAGTCAACTGCTCAAGAAGTGAAAAAATATTTAGAAGAATCAGATTTGTTGAATCAATCAAAGTTAGGCTCGAAGAGAATAATTATACGAGGAAGCAACACCAACATAAAAAATACGATTCAAAATTACCCTGACTTACAAAAAATTCATCTTGAGGCTTTTCCTGAGACAAATCAAGAGAATACAATTTTTTATCATTCTCAGAGAATTTATACCTCAGCCTCAACTCCAAGGTAAAAGCTCTGGAAAGATCCCCAAATGAAAAACAACACGGTTTATCGATTTCGTTCTTATGCAAAAATGAATTGGTTTTTAAAAATTGGTGAACGACGACAAGATGGATATCATAACATTTTGTCGGTCATGCAACTCATCGATTTTTATGATATCATCGAGTTTTATTTTCCAAATTTAAATTGCGATGAAATTCAATGTAATTATGAAATACCAACCGGGAGAAAAAGTTTACTCGGACGCTTATTCCATCTCTTGCGGGAATCTGATCCCCAGCTAAAAAATCGGTATTTTGGCGTTAAAATTATCAAGAACATCCCTCCCGGTAGTGGTCTGGGAGGTGCGAGTAGCAACGTTGCAAATCTATTAAAAAAGATGAATGAAATCTTATCGTTATCAATTGAAGATAAAAAGTTAATTGAATTGTCAGCAAAACTTGGTTCCGATATTCCTTTTTTTACAACTGAATATTCCTTTGCAATAATAAGCGGGAAGGGGGAAAAGGTCTTTCCCCTTCCACGACCACCAGAAAAATGTATTATTTTGGTTTTCCCAAAAGTAGGAATTGATACCAAATGGGCTTACCAAGAATGGGATATTGAACAAGAAAACCTAAAAAGTCAATATTTTCCTTCGGTAAAAGATTTTTTAGATGATTTTACGCCAGGCCAGATAGAAAAATATATCTGGAATGACTTTGAAAAAGTTATTTTTAGACATTTTCCAGAATTAAATGAATATAAAAAAATTTTAAATGAAATGGGATGTTCGTCAGTTTTTATGACAGGGAGTGGTTCAACAATAATAGGCGTAGTTCCCAATCAAGAAAAAGCTATTGATGTAGTTGAAAGACTAAATCAAAAAGGAATTCAATCACGATGGTCGACAACACTTTTGAAAATTGACAGAAATCCAACTATTGGTAAAGAGGGAGGGGGAAAATCATGACTGATGCCATAATTTTAGCAGGTGGAGATAGTAATCAAGAATTTTTAAAAAAATTTGGTGTAAATAACCGATCACTACTTGTCATTCATAATAAATTTATGATAGAGTATGTTATAGAAGCCCTCAAAGAGGTTTC
>JAAYUP010000331.1 GCA_012517635.1 Candidatus Atribacter alterifermentans | reverse complement strand
AAGACGGGATCCTCACACCCTTCAATACGGAGGGGGGAGGGGGCGCGAGGGGGAGAAAAGGGGAAGGGAAGAGGGCTCAGGATGACAGCGTTCTAATGTTCACAGTGAATTGCATTTATGGGAAAGACGAGGTAAATAGAAGGAAAAATGATTTGAAAGAGCGGTAAGGTTCTCTTACCGCTCTTTCAAAAGGAATGTCATTCTTCTTTGTTATTTGTTCCCATTGCCGCTAAATGTTGATACAGTTTCCATCGAGCGGCAACATCCTCTTCTGCTAAAGCAAGAAGCTTTTGAGCTTGTTCTGGGTTGCTGAGTTTAAGCATAGAATAACGAGTTTCATTATAAATATACTGGTCGAGCGGAAGGCTGGGAGCTTTGGAATCGATCTGGAGTGGATTTTTATTATCTTTCGCTAAATCGGGATTGTAACGAATGAGGGGCCAATAACCTGATTGAACTGCTTTTTTCTGTTGCTCCATGCCGTGAACTAAGTCAAAACCGTGATTAATACAGTGACAATAGGCAATTATAATTGATGGTCCATTATAAGCTTCAGCTTCGAGGAAGGCCTTAATAGTTTGAATGTCGTCGGCACCCATTGCTACTCGAGCAACGTATATGTTCCCATAGGTAATGGCCATTAAAGCAAGGTCTTTCTTTCGAATGTCTTTTCCACCGGCAGCGAATTTTGCTACTGCTCCTCGAGGAGTAGATTTTGACATTTGTCCACCAGTGTTGGAGTAAACTTCGGTATCTAAAACGAGAACATTCACGTTACGGCCGGAAGCCAGAACGTGATCTAAGCCGCCAAAACCGATATCGTAAGCCCAACCATCTCCACCTAAGATCCAAACGCTTTTCTTAACCAAAGAATCAGCTATAGTCAATAATCGCTTTGCCTCGGGGGTATTAAGGTCTGATAACTTCTTTTTGAGTTGACTTACTAATTCCCGCATGGATTTTATGCCTGCTTCGTTTGATTGATCAGTAGAAAGCAGGGCATCAACCAACTCAGAACCAATTTGAGAAGCCATTTTTTCGAGCATTTCTTTGGCAAATTCAGCTTGTTTATCGAGAGCTAATCGCATACCAAGGCCAAACTCAGCATTATCTTCAAAAAGCGAGTTTGACCAGGCTGGACCCCTCCCGTTGTCGTTTATCGCATAAGGAGTCGTGGGCAGATTGCCTCCGTAAATGGAACTACATCCAGTGGCGTTGGCAATAATTGCTCGGTCACCAAAGAGTTGACTCATTAATTTAACATAAGGCGTTTCGCCACACCCAGCACAAGCTCCGGAAAATTCAAAAAGAGGCCGGAGCAGCATCACGTCTCGAGTACGGCTGAGATTAAGCTTGTCTCGTTCGGGGTCGGGAATACTCATGAAAAATTTCCAATTTTCTGCTTCTTGCTTGCGAAGTGGGATTTGGGGAGCAAAATTAATCGCTTTTAAGCTGGAGTCTTTTTTATTTTTAGCTGGGCACGCTTGTATGCAAGCTCCACAACCGGTGCAATCTTCTGGAGAAACCTGGATAGTAAATGCATAATTCGGAAACTCTTTCCAACGTGCTGCTGTTCGCTTAAAGGTGGGAGGAAACTCACCAACTTTATCCGGATCGTAAATTTTTCCACGAATAACTGCATGAGGGCAAACTAATGTGCATTTTCCACACTGGATACAAACGTCTGGATCCCATACCGGAATTTGAAGGGCAATATTTCTTCGTTCCCACTGGGTTGTTGCACTAGGGAAGGTACCATCAACTGGCATAGCGCTCACAGGTAAACTATCACCTTCATTGGCAATAATCTTAGCAGTGACTTTTTGAACGAATTCTGGTGCTTCAGGGGGTACCGGTCGACGCATCGCATATTGACTATTAGCGGTTGATGGAACCTTCACTTCATGGAGATGTCCCAAGGCGGCATCGACAGCGGCGAAATTTTTCTTTACCACAGCCTCGCCTCGCTTTCCATACGTTTTCTGAATTGATTCTTTTATTTTTTGGATAGCCACATCTCGAGGCAAAATTCCACTGATGGCAAAAAAGCAGGTTTGAAGAATGGTGTTAATCCGTCCGCCCATTCCAGTTTCTTGGGCAACCTGATAACCATCGATTACAAAAAAGCGTAGCTTTTTATTGATAATCTGCTCTTGGACTTTTTTGGGAAGATGATCCCAGGTTTCATCAGGACCAAAGGGGCTATTGAGAAGAAAAATCGCACCTTCATCAGCATTTTTAAGCATATCGAATCTTTCCAGGAAAGTAAATTGATGACAGGCTAAAAAGTTCGCTCGATTAATCAAGTAAGGGGAATGAATCGGTTTGGGACCAAATCGGAGGTGGGAAACGGTTACTGCACCGGCTTTTTTTGAGTCATAAACAAAATAGCCTTGGGCGTAATTGTCAGTTTCTAAACCGATGATCTTGATGGAATTTTTATTGGCGCCAACGGTTCCGTCAGATCCTAACCCGTAAAATAGAGCTCGAATAGTTTTGGGATCTTCAGTTGAGAAGGTTGGATCATATTCAAGACTGCTTTGGGTAACATCATCGTTAATTCCAATAGTAAAATGATTTTTAGGATCAGCTTTTTTAGCTTCGTCGAAAACCGCCTTGACCATGGCGGGGGTGAATTCCTTGGAAGAAAGCCCATAACGTCCTCCCAGAACACGAGGTTTTTGAGAATGAGGAAGCATTCCTCTCTCTACAGCTTCTTGGAGAGCGGTTTTTACATCGATGTACATTGGTTCGCCAACTGCTCCTGGTTCTTTAGTTCGGTCAAGCACGACAATGGTTTGAACGGTTTTGGGAAGAGAGGCAATAAAGTGTTCTACCGAGAAAGGACGGTAAAGCCGGGTTTTAATAAGACCTAATTTGGCTCCACGTTCATTCAAGTAATCGACGGTTTCCTGGGTAGTCTCGGCACCAGACCCCATAATGACAATAATTGATTCGGCATCCGGAGCCCCATAATAATCGAAAAGTCGATACTTTCTTCCAACTATTTTCTCAAACCGTTCCATAGCTTTTTCGACAATATTTGGGCAATTGAGGTAATAAGGGTTACAAGCTTCTCTGGCTTGGAAGAAAACATCAGGGTTTTGTGCAGTCCCACGAATGAAAGGACGATCGGGAGATAACTTTCGGTTTCGAAAGTCCTCAACTAAACGGTCATCGATCATCGCTTTCATGTCCTCAATTGATAAAAGCTCGACTTTTGCGACTTCGGAATAGGTCCGAAACCCGTCAAAGAAATGTAGAAAAGGAACCCTTGATTCTAAAGTAGCTGCTTGGGCAATGAGGGCCATGTCCATCGCTTCTTGAGGGGAATTTGAAGATAACAAGGCAAAACCAGTTTCCCTGGTAGCCATGACATCACTATGATCTCCAAAAATCGATAAAGCATGAGTTGCTACAGTCCGTGCAGCCACGTTAATCAATGCAGGTGTAAGCTCACCAGCGATTTTGTACATGTTTGGAATCATTAATAATAACCCTTGAGAGGCGGTAAAGGTAGTACTTAAAGCACCGGTTTGAAGCGAACCATGAAGTGCTCCTGCTGCTCCTCCTTCACTCTGCATTTCAATGACTTGAGGGACAGTTCCCCAGATATTATGTTTTTTCTCTGCCGCCCATTGGTCGGCTAATTCTCCCATTGTTGAAGATGGGGTAATGGGATAAATAGCAATTACTTCGTTGACATGGTAAGCAGAGTATGTGGTTGCTTCATTCCCATCGATCATGACCAATTCTCGTGACATATCTTATCTCACCTTTCTTGTTAGATTATTTCCCAATTCGTTTTATAGGTTAAATAAAATTTTTCATATGAAAATTATTGCAGCAAAATAATTGAGGTCTCTTCAAAATATTAATATAGTCAAGTATTTAGCTGAACATCCCTTCTTCCTTCAAAAGCTTGAGTAAGAGTAATTTCATCAGCAAACTCTAAATCTCCACCTAAAGGTAACCCACGGGCGATCATCGTAATCCGAACAGAAAAAGAACGAAGCTTGCGAGCAATGAAATAGGCGGTTGCTTCGCCGTCAAGAGAGGGATTAGTGGCCAAAATTATTTCTTTAAATTTTTCAGTTTCAATCCGTTTCATGAGTTGGTCAATGGTTAAATCTTCAGGACCGATACCAGAAAGTGGAGAGAGAACACCTTGGAGAACATGATAAAGACCGCGGTATCCGGTTTTTTCAATAGAAAGAACATCTTGAGGTCGCTCAACAATGCATAATATTTTTGATTCCCGATTCAAATCTTGACAAATAGAACAAAGCTCATTATCTGCATAGAAACCGCAGCGAGAACAAAAGTGAATTTTTTGTTTTACCTCGGTAAGGGAGTTGATTAATCCCTCTATCTCATCTGGTGATGATTTTATTAGAAAAAAGGACAATCTTTGAGCGGTTTTGGGGCCAATACCAGGGAGACGTGAAAAAGAGGCAATTAAATTTTTTAATGCCTCTGGATAAGAGTCACTCAAACAACTTCCACCTCGCAAATAGTTGATTTTTAAAATAATTTATCATTTTAAAATCTTGATCCATCCCTTCATCCCATACCAAGGGGAATTTAAAAAGGGTACCCACTCACTCTAACTCTTTCCCATGGCAGGGTGAGGGAGAAGGAAGGTACTTCTCAACCAGGGGAGGAAAAAAGAAAGAAAACTTCCCAAAGGGGAATATGCCCCCCTTACACGCTCACATCAATCCAGGAATATTAAAACCACCAGTTATTTTCGCCATTTCTTCTTGAGCCATCTCTCGAGAACGATTGAGTGCTTCATTAACAGCAGCTAAAACTAAATCTTGCAACATTTCAACGTCATTTTCTTCCAACAACGAAGGCTCAATTTTTATTTCAAGAATTTCTTGTTGACCATTACAAACCACTTTCACCATTCCACCACCACTGGTGGCTTCTACCTGTTTCGTTTTCAGTTCTTCTTGCATTTTCGCCATTTTAGCTTGCATTTTCTGGGCTTCCCTCATCAGGTTTTTCAAAGTCGGTTTCCTCCCATCCGATTTTTAAATGATCATCGATGCTTGAATATTCAATAACCAAGCCATTAAAGATTTCGACCGCGGCCATAAAAGGCCTCACTTGATTATTATTACTTTCAATTTTATCATTATTATAATCATTATCAGGAATTATTTGATCGGTTTCATTGTTTGCTATTGACTCTGATTCATCTAAATTATTTGAATTATCAATAACACACTCAATCTGGCATTTTTTGCCTCGGATTTCTTGAAACACATCGGCAATAATCTGAAGATTTTCTTTTCTTTCAATGCTTTCCTTGTGAAAACGGCAATTTGGTTTAAAGGCTAAAATACATTTTGAAGGACTCCCCTCCCGCAACTCAGCTTCTTGCAAAAAAGCGTAAAGAGATATTTTTCTTTTTTTTAAACGTTGTAAGATGATATGCCACTCATCATCAGACCCATTAACAGGTTGGGTAATAGGTAACGATGAGTCAAAATTTGGACTTTTCTTTTCAGGAATAATCATCTCCTTAGCAGAAGCTTTTTCTGGAGTAGAAATTATATTGATTATCTGTTGTTGATTTGTTAGAAAATCTATTATATCTAATAGGGCTAATTCGAGCAATATTTGGGGATGGGTAGACCGCCTCATTTCTGATTCCAATCCTTGAAGTCGCTGCAAGATTTTCCTCAAGACCATTGCTGAATAGGGTTTGACCATTTCTTGTAAAATTATAATTCTTTGGGGAGCAAGGTCTGAGAGGGATGGAGATTTTATAAGAGTGAGAAGAAGGAGAGAGCGAAAAAATTGACTCAGAGAATGAGCTATGTCTTCGCTTCCTAATCCTCTTAAGATCCATTCGTTTACTTTTAACAGCACCTCGCCATAATCTCCTTTACTAAGAAGAACAAACAGAGCATCGAGATTGGATTGATCTACTTCTCTAAGAACCAAAGTTGCTTGTTCATAAGTAATATTTTTTTCTTCCCAGGACATGAGTTGTTCTAAGAAACTAACCGCATCACGGAGTGAGCCAGCCGACTTCTGGGCGATAAGGTACAACGCTGCCTCTTCAATTGAAAAACCTTCTTGGCAGGCAATTTTTCCAAGATGTTGAACAATGACTTCATTTTCAATGGTATTAAAATTTATTCGAAGACATCGGGACAAAATGGTGTCAGGAAGTCGCTGTGGTTCAGTCGTAGCTAAGATGAAAATGGCATGATCGGGAGGTTCTTCCAAGGTTTTTAATAAAGCATTGAAGGCTTCAGTTGTAAGCATGTGTACTTCGTCTATAATATAAACCTTAAAACGCGATTCGATAGGAGAATATTTGACCTTTTCGCGTAACTCTCGAATATCATCTATCCCACGATGAGAAGCGGCATCGATTTCAACACAATCAAGGGAATTTCCTTCAATAATACGAAGACAAGAAGGACATTTCCCACACGGTTGAGCCGTAACGCCCTGAGCACAATTAACCGAACGTGCCAGGATGCGAGCGGTTGTAGTTTTCCCCACACCGCGGGGACCACAAAACAAGTAGGCATGATTTATCTGGCCGCTCTTTAAAGCGTTGGTTAATAATCGAGAAGCAACCTCTTGCCCGACAATTTCTTCGAAAATTTGAGGACGCCATTTACGATATAGGGAGCGATAGGTCAATTGGTTTTACACCTTCAATAAAAAGATATTATCAGATCCCTCTTGAGAGGGATATCGCGGAAAGACGTTGTGGATTAATAAGAACAGAATCCAACAAAATACATTGCCTCCAACCGTGCACCGAAATTCGATATTTCCTCCCGGCTGAATCCAAGACAGTTAACTCGAACCAGGCACCCTCACGGCACCCAAAGAGCCCCACGTACCGTTGCTTCCTCCCAGACCTGGCGGGGTTTATGGGGATTTGTCGCGTAAGACCCAATCTTCAACGTCACTTTTCTTGGCCGATACCAAAAGGAAAATACCTGGTTTCGGAATTCAACCCTGCTGTAGCGGATTGCAGGTACAGGGCACCGCTAACTCCCCATCTAGCACGATTAGAGGCACATCTGGCGGAGAGGGTGGGATTTGAACCCACGAGACAAGTTCTACACCTGCCTACTCGCTCTCCAGGCGAGCGCTTT